>JBBQBW010000032.1:0-10923 GCA_038318025.1 Burkholderiales bacterium
ACGTGCACCACCAGCGCCACGCGGAAGAAGTCCGCGACCGGCATCAGCTCCTTCAACCCCGGGGTTCTCGACACCACGAGCAGCAGCGAGAAAAGCCCGGAGGCGGCGAGTGCGGCGATGCCCACGCACAGCCAGGCAAGGGCGAGAGAACGCCGGCCGTCGGCCGGCATCGCGATGTCGTAGCGCGACGCGGCGAAGATCGCCTCCCACGCGCGTGCGCCCGCGCCGCTGCCGCGCGCGAGGTCCAGGGGTGCGTCATCCATGGCGATCCGTTTCATCCGTCCCCTCCCTCCACGATGCGCATCGACTCCACGGCCCGCTCGAGCATCGCGCGATCGGTGCCGCAATTCACCACGCGCACGCGATCGCGCGGCACAAGGGCGCGCAACCGCGGGGCGCGCGCACCGCCGAAGCGCTCGCGCACCCAGCGATCGCCGAGGCGGTGCTCGCAGTCGCCTTCCCGGCAGGCCGCGACCACCACGCCGCCCGCCCCGCCGCGCAGCGCGTACTGCACGAACGACGGCGGGAGCATCGCCGCGCACTGCACCTCGATCGCATCACCTCCCGCGTCCGCCCCCGGGCACGCGAAGACGATCGGCGAACGCCCGGCCGCGAGCGCGCGCTCGAGGGTGTCGCGCAGGGCCGCGACGGGCTGCTGCGGCAAGTCGATGCCGCTCGCGAGCGGCGTGCGCAGACGAAATGGCGTCGCCGACGGGCACGCGCCGGCGCAGATGCCGCACGCCGAGCACAGGTCGGCGCGCACGCTCGCCTCGCGCACGTGGGGCAGCGCGTCGCTGCGCGCCACCATCACGACGGCGGCGAAGGGGCAGTCGTCGGCGCATCGTCCGCAGCCGTTGCAGTTGCCGAGGTCCACCCGCGCCGCGGGCGGGCGCTCGTGCCGCGCGATCCACGGCAGCGCCGCGAGGAGTCCGCCGCACGCTGCCAGTGCTACCCACAGGCCTTCGTGGCCGACGAGGCGCGCGAGTGCATGGGGGAAGTGGTAGAACCAATCCACGGCGAGCGCCGCGGGCACGGAAAACGCATCGGCGGGCGCGAGGCTCGAGGCGGGAGACACGAGCGCCAGCAACACCAGCGCCGCGATCGCCGGCACCCCCATGACGGCCGGCGGCCAGGCGCGCACGTGCGACAGGCGCTGGATGTGGACCCAGGTCGCCGCGAGGGCCGCGAGCGGCACGCCGATGTGCAGGAACACCACCAGCGAGAAGAATCTGTCGCCGATCGCCGCACCGGTCGAGAAATCGCGCGTGAGGGACATCGACCGGAACGGCCACGCCGCGAGCCACTCCGCCACGGCCGCCGCGCTGAAAAGGGCGCGCTCGTCCCAGGCGAGCCAGAAGCCCGTGAGGCCGGCGATCCAGGCGAGCGGCACGAGCACCAGGCCCGAGAGCCAGGACCACGCGCGATGCGCCCGGAAATGCCCGCGGGCGAGCTCGCGCGCGAGGTGCAGCACGACCGTGACCGCGAACGCGTCCGCGCTGTAGCGATGCAGGCCGCGCAGCAGGCCTCCCGGAAGGCTGCGATCCAGCGCGCGCCCGGATTCGTAGGCCCCGGCGAGGCTCGTATCGAAGAGCGCGTACAGGTACAGGCCGGACAGCGCGCACACCACGAAGAAGAGGAAGGCGAGGCAGCCCAGGTGGCGCCACGGATTGGCCCGCGGCTCGAACACCCGGTCGAGGCTGGCGCCGATCGCCTCGTCCATGCGCCCGATGGCCGTGGTCATGTGGCGCCCGCGCCCGACGTGAAGCGGAAACCGCCCTTCGAGCCGATGAAGTCCACCACCAGCACCCGCCCCGGGGCAAGCTCCACCGTGCTCTCGCCGTGGTGGCGGAATTCACCCGAAGCGGTGTCGGCGAGGCGTGCGCGAAAGGTGTGGCGGCCCGCCGGGATCTCGGCACGACGGAAGACGGCCGAGGGCAAGTCGTTGCGCATGCCCGAGGGGCGCGCGGCGATGCGGAACAGCGGCTCGCCGTCCATGTCGAGCTCCACCCGCAGGTCGCTCCTCTCGCGCGGGCAATCCAGCTGCGCGCGCATGTTGGGGGCGAGCTTCGCCAGCTCCTCGGGGGTGCGCTGGCGGCACTCGGCCTTGCGCTCGCCGGCGTGGCTCACCGAAAGCTTCACCACGGCGCGGTCGGGCGCGAGTTGCCGGTACGGCGGCGCCGACGAAAAATACCCGATGAACGCGGCGAAGAGCGCATAGGCCGGCACCTGCAGCAGGACGCGCCGCCAGCTCATGGCCGTCCCCCGAGCCTCACCACGTCGGCTCCCGGCGAGCGCAGCGGCGTGAGCCGGAACGCGTCGGAGAAACAATCGTCGGGCGACAGGCCGTGCGCGGCGAGCGCCGGCGCCACGGCCTCGACCATCTGCACCGAGCCGCAGGCGTACACCTGGTGGCTCGACAGGTCGGGGTAATCGGCGAGGATCGCCTCGTGCACGAGCCCGGTGCGCCCGGTCCAGCGGTCCTCCGGCCGCGGCTGCGAGAGCACCGGCACGAAGGTGAAGCCCGCGTGCTCCCGCGCCCAGCGCTCGCACAGCTGCGCCGCGTAGAGGTCCTCGCGGTGGCGCACCCCCCAGTAGAGGACCATCGGGCGCGCGAGCCCCGTGGCGAAGGCGTGCTCGAGCATGCTCTTCACGGGCGCGAAGCCGGTCGACCCGGCGACGAAGAGGATCGGCCGCGCGCCCTCCTCGCGCAGGTGGAAGGAGCCGAGGGGCCCCTCGAAGCGCAGGAAGTCGCCCGCCTTCATCGAGGTGAAGACACGCGGGGTGAAAAGCCCACCCGGAATGAGCCGGACGTGCAGCTCGATCGTGTCGCCGCCGCCGGGCGCGGTGGCGAAGGAGAAGCTGCGCTTCTGCCGGTTCTCCAGCAGCACGTCGACGTACTGGCCCGCGTGCCAGCGCAGGGCGCCGCCGTCCTCCACGCGCAGCAGCACCTTCATCACGTCGGGGGCGAGCCGCTCCATCGCGCTCACGCGAGCGCCGTACTGTCGCAGGGGCGCGGGCGGGGCGCCCGCCACCGGGACGTAGGCCACCTCGACGTCGCCCACGGGCTCGGCGCAGCAGAAGAGCGTCTTCCCGGCGGCGATCTCCGCGGGCGTGAGCACCTTGTCCTGCCACGGGCGCATGCGCACCTCGCCGCCGAGCAGGTCGCCCTTGCACTCCCCGCAACCGCCGCTGCGGCAGTCGAACGGCATGGGAAGGCCTTCGCGCAGGCCCGCCTCGAGGAGCGTCTCACCGGCGCGCGCGGTGACGATGCGCTCGTCGGGGTGCACCGAGATCGCGTGCTCCCCGCGCGCGCGGCCGCCGTGGCCGAGCCATGGGAGCGCCAGCAGCAGTGCCGTGGCCCCGGCGACCAGGCCCCACGTGGGCCCGACTCCCAATTCGTAGACCAGCGGCAGCACCGGCAGGTAGAACCAGTCGAGCGCCAGCGAAAGCGGGGCGAGCGTGAGGTCCGCGGGCGCGTGGCTGAGGGCCGGCTTCACGATCGACAGCGCGAGCAGCATGAGCGAGGTGCCGGCGATGATCGGGCCCGGGGGCAGGGTGTGCGCCTTGGCCACGCGCTGCGTGTGGATCCACAGGACCAGCAGAACGCCCAGCGGCAGCCCGATGTGCAGGAACGACAGCAGCGAGAAGAGCCGGTCGTTCACGCTGTCGGCGTAGAGGAAGTTGCGCGCGAGCGCGCCATTGAAGATCGGGATCGCGTCGAGCCACTCGCTGCTCGCCACCACCACGAACTGCGCGAGTCGGTCCCACGGCAGCATGTAGCCGTTGATGCCCGAGATGTAGACCATCCACAGCAGCGCGACACCGCTCACCCACGAGAACCAGCGGAAGCCGCGGTGGTGGCCGAAAGTGAAATGGCGAGCGAGGTGCAGCACCATCGCGAGCGCCATCCCGTCGGAGGCATAACGGTGCAGCGAGCGCATCAGGCCGCCCGCCCAGCGCTGGCCGTGGGTGAGCGCCTCGACGCTCGCATGGGCGCCGCCCACGCTGGTCTCGAAGAAGGCGAAGAGGTAGAGCCCACTCGCCATCACCACCCAGAGCTGGAAGTAGGCGATGGCGCCCAGGTGGTAGAGCGGGTTCAGGCGCTCGCCGATGGAGCGGTTCACGAGCGCCTCCGCGCCGAGGAAGGCGCGCTGCGGCAGGCTGGGCGTGCTCAGCATGGACGCCGCCGGGCGCGGCGGCGCTCGCGGAGCAGGAAGGCGAGCGTGAGGCCCAGCACGAACACCCCGACGCCGAGCTCGATGAACAGCGCGTAATCGAGGCGGTACTTGCCCGACAGCGGGTCGTACACGGTGCACAGCAGCCGCACGCGGTCGGCGACCGCGGAGAGGGTGCGCGCCGCCACCGGCTCGCCGAGCACCAGCTCGCGCAGCGGCTGGACCAGCATCGGCAGCTCGAAGGATTCGCCGTTCACCTGCGCATGCACGCGTCCGGCCGCATCGAGGACGGTCACCTGCGTGAGGTGCTCGAAGCCGCCGGCGGCGGCCTGGTAGGCGAATCCGAAATCCCGCGCGAGCGCCTGCGGTCCGCCCGGGTCCGGCGTGAGGAAACGCCAGCGCGGATCGGACACGCCCTGCTCGCGCGCGAAGACGCGCATCGACATCGGGTTGTCCGAGGGAATGTTGAAGCCGATGGAGACCACCTCGAAGGCGTCCTTGCCCACCACGCCCCGCGCCTCGCGCACCGCGCGGGCGAGGAAACGCGTCGTGGTGGGACACACCTGCGAGCAGCCGGTGTAGACGAAGCTCACCACCAGCGGCTTGCCGCGCAGCTCCCCCAGCGTCAATCGACGCCCGCTGCTGTCGGTGAAGGCGTGGGTCGCGGCGGGCCGCGAGCCGATGGCGGCGCGGCTGGCCGCGGCCACCGCCTCGGGATCCAGCGGCGCGGCAGCGGCCAACCCCGCTACGATGAAGGTCGCGATCGCGGCAACGAGCAGGAGGACGCGTTTCACGCCGCCGGCGCCCTACGCCGCTCGATCGGCGATGGCGGCGAAGAGGAGGAGCGAGAGCTGCACGAGGGAGGCGCGGAAGCTCGAGCGGGCGCTCGCCGTGCCGGGATCGGCCGCCAGCCGCCATGCCCCGCGCAGGAAGATCGCGCCGCCCGCGAGCGCGCCGAAGGCATACAAAAGACCCATGCCGAAGGCCAGCGGCACGAGCGAGGAAGCCACGAGAAGGACCGCGCCCGCGAACACGACCCACGCGGCGCGGGTGTTGCCCGCCACCACGGGCAGCATCGGCACGCCCGCGCGCGCGTAGTCCTCGCGGCAGGCGATGGCGAGGCTCCAGAAGTGCGGCGGCGTCCAGAGGAAGAGGATGAACGCGAAGGCGAGCGGCAGCGGCTCCAGGGCCGCCGCGGGCGAGACCGCGGACGCGCCGGCGAGCACCGCGAAGCTGCCCGCGAGGCCGCCGACCACGATGTTCATCGCGGTGCGCCGCTTCAGCCACACGGTGTAGACCACGCCGTAGAAGAAGGCGCCGAGGAACGTGTAGAAGGCGGCCCACGGGTTCACGAGCCACGCCGCGGCGGCAGTCGCGAGCACGACGAGGGCGGCGATGAGCGCCAGCCAGCCGGGGCCGCGGCGCAGCCGGCCACTCGCGAACGCGCGGCCCCGCGTGCGCTTCATGCAGCGGTCGAGGTCGGCCTCGACGTACTGGTTGAACGCCCCCGCGGCCGCCGAGGCCACCAGCACCGCGAGCACGATCGCCGCGGCCTTGCCGGTCGCGACCGGGCCCGGCGCCACCGCGACGCCCGCGAGCGCCGTGAGCGCGATGGCGAAGCCGATGCGCAGCTTGAAGAGGTCGAGGATTTCCCGCGCGTTCACTTGAGCGGCCACACCGTCGCCAGGTACTTCCAGTTGACGAAGTAGTAGAGGATGAAGGAGACCAGGAACACGATCGCGAGCGAGAAGGTGCCCGGCGCCACGAAGCCGCGGATCCCCACGCCGGAGTGGCCCGGCGGGATCGCGGGAGCCGGCGCGGGCGGCAGCGCCATGCCCTCGCGCACCGGGACCCGCTTAGCGGCGGGCACGTCGATGCGCTTGCCGAGGAAGATCGAGCCCACGGCGATGAGGATGTACATCGCCCCGCCCACGACCGCCGCGATGCCGGCGATCGCGGTGAGCCCGAGCATCAGGTAGGCGGCGCCGGGCCACTCGTGGGCGAGCGCGTTGCCGGCGAAGGTGATGTCCCAGTGCCGGCGCGGCACCCCGAGCGTTCCCGCCCCCATCATGAAGAGCGCGAAGGCGCTCATCCCCAGGCCGAACAGGTACGGCTGCCATTGCGCCATCCGCGGGAACATCAGCTCGCGCCGGAAGAGCGTGGGAATGAGGAAGTAGGTGAGCGACATGAAGGCGAGCGTGGTGCCGACCACCACGGTCGCGTGGAAGTGGCCGGGGACGTAGATCGTGTTGTGGATGATGATGTTGAGCTGCTCGGTGCCCATCATCACGCCGGAGATGCCGCCGAGGAAGCCGAAGCCGATGAGCGAGATGAACATGCCCGAGAACACCGGGTTGCCCCACGGCGCCTTGCGCAGCCACTCGAAGAGGCCGCGGTCGTAGCCCTTCTCGCGCTGCGCGACCTCGATCGCCCCGGGAACGGTGAGCCCGTGCACCATGGAGGCGAGCACCGCCAGGTACATGGCGTAGCTGGTGTTGAAGATCTTCCAGTTGGAGGTGAGCCCCGGGTCGGTGAGGAGGTGGTGGGCCGAGGCGAGCTGCAGGAAGAAGATGTAGAGCAGGAAGGCGCCGCGCGAGACGCGCTCCGAGAGGGGCTTCGCGCCGAAGACGATCGCGGCGATGGCGTACCAGACCGCCACGTGCGCCGAGACGTTCACCTGCTGCGAGGAGTGGCCGAAGCCCCACCACACCGTCTTGTACATGAGCGAATCGATGTAGTCGACGAGCCCGATGGACCAGAAGAAGGTGGGGATGAGGATGATGGCCCCCGAGGCGATGGTGAAGACGGCGATGATCGCGGCGGTGAGCGCCCCGAAGGTCACCAGCGGCACCGAGCCGTTGTAGGTCTTCTCCGCCTTGCCCACGGCGAGGGTGCCGAGGAAGACGAAACACGCGATGAGCGCGCCCACCGCGAAGAGGATGAGGCTCAGGTAGAAGGACCAGTGCGCCCGCATCGGCACGTAGGACGTGAACATCACGCTCGACTCGCCCATGAAGACCGCGACGTTGTTCCACACCGCGCCCAGCAGCATCAGCGCGAACGCGGCCCACGCCATGCGCGGAGTGGCGAGCCGGCACTTGAGGAGCACCGAGGCGGCGAAGTAGAGCACCGCGATCTCGAAAAAGATGATCCAGAACACCAGCATGTCGAGCCCGTGCGCGGTGAGCACGAGGTAGAACCAGTCCGCCGGCAGCAGGTGCACCGCGGGCCAGCGCGTGAGCGTGACCAGCAGCGCGAGGACCCCGCCCACCAGCAGGAACACCACCCCGGCGATGGCGTTCACCTTGATCAGGGCTTCGGCGGGCTCGTGGTAGACGAGCCCGGTGGAGGGACAGGTGCGGAAGTTGCGGTTCACGGCCATGGTCTTCTCCCCCTTACTTCACGACGTAGAGCCGGCTCACCATCGTGTGATGGTTGATGCCGCAGTACTCGTTGCAGACGATCGAGTAGGTCCCGGGAGAAGTCGGCGTCACGGTCAGCACGTGCTCGTAGCCGGGGTGCACCTGGATGTTGATGTTTTCGGGCTGCAGCGAGAAGCCGTGCAGCCAGTCCATGGACATGAGGTGCAGGCGGTAGGTCTTGCCCGACTCGAGCTCGAGCATCGGCCACCAGCTCCACAGCCGCGCGATGAGGTACACGTCGGAGCCGGCCGGCGGATGCACCACCGGGATCTTGAGCTCGGTCTCCTCGCGCACGGTGTGTTTCGCCACCATGGCGTCGGTCTTCTTCTGGAACATCTCGGGCGTCGAGCGGTACGCCTCGTTGGCGAGGTTCTGTTTTCCGTAGATGTGCCAGTACGGCATCATGAAGAACATCACCAGGCACCACACGAAGGCGATCGCGATCCACGTGCCCTCGACGCGGTCGAGGGGCTGCTTCCACCACAGCCGATGGGGCGGGGGTTCGAGGGCGCTCATCGGGCCACCGGGATGCCGACGATCTCCATCACGCCCCAGACGATGTAGAGCACCGTCGGCATGGCGATGCCGATGAAGAGCAGCAGGAAGGGGTTGTCGAGCAGCTGCTGCATCGCCGGGACGGGCTCGTCCTCGGGCAGGTCGTCCGGGTGCGGGCGGGCGGCGGCGTCTTGGATGCTCATGGAACCCTCCGGTGGATGGCGTGAGCGCATCCTTGCTCCCGGGGGCTTTCGGCGCCTTGAACTGTTTCAAGGAAGAACGCGGCGGGGACGGGGAACATGGCTATCCATGATTCCTCGCAACCTTGCCGCCACCGACTTGCGCGGCCTCGATCCTCCCGAGCCGCTGTTGCGCATCCTCGCCGCGCTCGAGGAGGGCACGGCCGAGGCCCACGCGTTCCTGCTCGGGCGGGAGCCGCTTCCGCTCTACCCGCTGCTCGCGGCGGCCGGCTGGCGGCACCAGGTCCGCCACGGCCCGGAGGGCGTGGACCTGCTGGTGTTCCGCGAGGAGCGCCGGGCTAGGACTCCGCCTGGGCGCCCAGCGCCCTGAGGCCTTCGGGATCGACGATGGTAATGGTGCGCCCGTCGATGCGGATCAGCTCCGCGGCCGCCAGGTCGTGAAGGATGCGCGAGAAATATTCGGGAGTGAGGTTGAGCCGCGAGGCGACCAGCGTCTTCTGCGCCGGCAGCGTCACTTCCAGCGCCTGGGTCTCGTCCTCGAGGCGCGTAAGGTAGCCGATCACGCGTTGCGCGGCCGAATGCAGCGTGTACGCCTCCATGTCCTTCACCAGCATGTGCAGGCGCATGGAGAGGCTGCCGAGCATGCGCCGGGCGAGCGACGGGTCGCGATCGATCTGCTCGAACAGCGCCTTCTTTCCGACGTGCAGCAGCAGCGAGTCGGCGAGCGCCGTGGCGGTGACGATGTACGGGCGCTCGGCGAACATCACCGCCTCGCCGAAGGAATGCCCGGGGCCGAGGATTTCCACCACCTTTTCGCCGCCGCCCGGAGTGCCGAGGGAGAGCTTCACCTGGCCGTAGGCCACGAGGTGGAAACCCTCGCAGGGGTCGCCGCGCTCGAACAGCGCTTCTCCCTTGACCAGGCGCACCTCGCGCGTGCCGAGGGCGATCCGCCCGAGCTCCTCGGGGGAGGCGCCGCGGAAGATCGGAGCGTGGGAGAGGATGTCCAGCAGCCGGCTGCCGGCCGTGGGTCTTTCCCTGAACTGGATCTGCATGGCGTGATTTTCCCGGGGAACGGGGGCGGGCATTTGCGGCGGATCAAGGGGGGCACCCGAAAATCCCTACGGGGGGACCATGTTCTTCCTACCGCCCGTCGCGGCACGCCATCGCGCGGCCCGGGCTGAAACCGCGGGCGCGGCGAGCCGCGCCTTGAACCAGATCACGCAAACGGGAGATCACCGGGACAGGCACGGTCGGCAGCCGCTAGCCTTCATCCATGACTTCCAGCCCGCCACTCCGGCCCTGGCGCCTGCGCGGCCGCGAGCTGCTTCCCGTCGTCCAGGGCGGCATGGGCGTGGGCGTCTCCGCGCACCGCCTGGCGGGCAGCGTGGCGCGCCTGGGCGCCCTGGGCACGGTCTCCAGCGTCGACCTGCGCCAGCACCACCCCGACCTGCTCGCCGCGACCGAGGGACAACGCGACGAGGCGGCCGTCGACCGGGCCAACCTCGAGGCGCTCGACCGCGAGGTCCGCGCCGCACTGCGACTCTCGGAAGGCCGCGGGGCGATCGCGGTGAACGTGATGAAGGCGGTCCGCGCGCACGCGGGCCTGGTGCGCCAGAGCTGCGAGTCCGGAGCCCACGCGATCGTGATGGGCGCGGGCCTGCCCCTCGACCTCCCCGAGATGACGGCCGGGTTCCCCGAGGTGGCGCTGGTGCCGATCCTGTCGGAAGCCCGCGGCGTATCGATCGTGCTGCGCAAGTGGATGCGCCGCCACCGCCTGCCCGACGCCATCGTCCTCGAGCATCCCGCCTTCGCGGGCGGGCACCTCGGCGCCACGCGCCTGGACGAGGTGGCGGCCCCGCGTTTCGATGCCGAAACCGTGCTGGAGGCCGCGTTCGCGACCTTCCGCGAGCTGGGCCTCGAGCGCGAGGCGATCCCGCTCGTCGTGGCGGGCGGCATCCACGAGCCGGCGCAGGTGCGCCGGCTGCTGGGGCTCGGCGCCGCGGCCGTGCAGCTCGGCACGGCGTTCGCCGTGACCGAGGAAGGCGACGCGCACATCGAGTTCAAACGCGTGCTTGCGGGGGCCAAACCCGAGGACATCGTCACCTTCATGAGCGTGGCGGGGCTGCCGGCACGCGCGGTGGCGACCCCGTGGCTGCGCAATTACCTCAAGCGCGAGGCGGCGCTTCGCTCCCATGCCAAGGCCGACCCGCGCCGCTGCGTTCCCGGGGCCAACTGCCTCACCTCGTGCGGCCTGCGCGACGGCCTCCAGCAGGCCGGCCAGTTCTGCATTCTCACGCGGCTCGCGCACGCGGTGCACGGCGACGTGAAGAAAGGACTGTTCTTCCGCGGCTCCGAGCCCCTCCCCTTCGGCAACGCGATCCGCACCGTCGCCGAGCTCATGGACCACCTGCTCGGCACCGCTCCGCGCGCGACGACATGGGCACCGTGAAGCCGCGCAGGCGTCGGGACTACGCCTGCCCGTACCGGCGCAGGCCCTCGGGCTCGAGGATCTCGATGTCCCGGCCCTCGATGCGGACGAGTCCCGCATCGGAGAGCTCGTGCAGGATGCGCGAGAAGTATTCCGGGGTGAGATTGAGACGCGAGGCCACCAGCGACTTCTGCGCCGGCAGC
>JBBQBW010000033.1:0-10906 GCA_038318025.1 Burkholderiales bacterium
TCGTCGAGGACACGATGCCCGCCAGCCGAAGGGCGAATGGACGTCTCGGACAGGTAAAGCGCCTCCCCTTCGGCGACTTTCCAGCGGTCGAGCGTCGGCTTGGGAATGATCACGCCCAGGGATCCGCCAATCCGTCTTACCGTGAGCTTCATGATGCAATTATAACTTATTATAAGAACGTCAAACGACAAAAAAAACGGGAGCCAAGGGCTCCCGATTTCGACCTGCTGGGAGCGGCGTGCTAGCGATACGTGACCACCAGGTCGCCCACTCCATCCACGTGCCCCTCGAGCTTGTCGCCCGCCTTGATCGGCCCCACCCCCGCCGGCGTGCCGGAGAAGATCAGGTCGCCGGGCTGCAGCGTGATCAGGTTCGAGAGGTAGTTGATCTGCTCGGGCACGGTCCAGATCTGCATCGCGAGGTCGCCGTTCTGCTTCACCTCGCCGTTCACCTTGAGCCAGATTGCGCCCTTGGCCGGATGGCCGATCTTCGAGGCTTGCTTGAGCCCGGTGATCGGCGCCGACTCGTCGAAGCTCTTGCCCATCTCCCACGGGCGGCCCATCTTCTTCGCCTCGCCCTGGAGGTCGCGGCGCGTCATGTCGAGGCCGACGCCGTAGCCGTAGACGTGCTCGAGCGCCTTCTCCACCGGAATGTTCTTCCCGCCCTTGCCGATCGCCACCACCATCTCGATCTCGTGGTGCACGTCCTTTGTGCCGACGGGGTAGGCGATGGTCGAGCCGGTCGCCACCACCGAGTTGGCCGCCTTCATGAAGAAAAACGGCGGCTCGCGGTCGGGGTCGTGGCCCATCTCGCGGGCGTGGTCGGCGTAGTTGCGGCCGACGCAGTAGATGCGGCCGACCGGAAAGCGCCCGTCTGCGCCCTCCACGGGCAGCGAGGGCGTCGGGCCCATTTCGATCACGTAGTGGGTGGTGCGCATGTCGTCGTTACCCATTTCGATTCCTCTTCGTTGATGACAGGGAGACGGCGGCTGCGGCGAGCCTGCCGCGGGCGATCATCGGGTACTTCTCCAGGGTCGTTTTTATGAGCTGCCCGATGATCGTACCCCGCCCGGACCCGGCGCGTTCTTGATCCGCGTTAAGCCCGTTTGCAGTGCCGTGAATAAAAAGGGGGCGGCCGAAGCCGCCCCGTCAACCCTTCACACCACCTTCAAAACCTTATCCGCGGCCGACGATGCCCCCGTCGTTGCGGGTGATCACGATCGTCGCCGAGCGCGGGCGGGCGCTGCCGCCGTCGGGCCAATGGCTGCTGAACGCGGAGGGGTTGCCGATGCTCGCGGTCCGCGTCTCCTCGCCGGGATGCTGGATGTTCACGAACAGCGCGCGCCCATCGGGAGTCTCGGTGATGCCGGTGATCTCGCAGTCGACGGGACCCACGAGGAAGCGGCGCAACTTGTCGTCCCCGAGGGTGGCCCCGACGTACGTGGTGACCGCCTTGGTCGTCGTGCCGTCGGTATTGGTCACCGATTTCGTAGAGCCGTCGCCGACGCGCCCGGGAATCGCGGCCAGCATCATGCAGTTGGTGACGTCGGTGTAGGCGCCGTCGTCGGTCTGGATCCACAGGATGCCCGTGGCCTGGCTGAACCAGATCCCGTCGGGGCTCGAGAAGTCGTTGTTCGCCGAGAGTCCCGAGAGGTTCACGTTGGCGGCGTCCGCGGTCGAGCGCGCGCCGAAGAGGAACACGTCCCAGCGGAAGGTCGTGGCGGCGGCATTCCCGTCGGTCTCGGCCCAGCGGATGATGTGCCCGTTGGGGTTGCCGCGCTGCGCCGTTCCGCTGGTGCGCACGTCGTTGTAGAAGCGCGGGTTGGCGGCGTCGGTGGCGGCGAGCGTGCGAATCGAGCTGTTGTTGTTGGTGAGGGTGAAATAGACCTCGCCGTTGCGCGGGTTCACTCCGCCCCACTCCGGGCGATCCATCTTTGTCGCGCCCGCGGCATCCGCGGCGAGACGGGAGTTCAGCGCCACCTCGGCCTGGGACTCGAAGGCGTAGGCCGCGTTGGCCGATGTAATGCCGTTCTGTCCAAGGCGCAACTCGAGCCACTGCCCCGTACCATCGGCGTTAAAGCGCGCGACGTAGAGCCTGCCGTCGTCGAGGTACTTGTCGCCCGCGGTAAGGCCGCGCGTCGCATCGGCGGGATCCCAGGTAGCGGTGGAGACGTACTTGTAGATGTACTCGCCGCGCGAGTCGTCGCCCATGTAGAACACCACGGGACGCCCGGCGACCACCGGAGCAGGCCACGCGCCCTCATGGGCAAAACGTCCCATCGCGGTGCGCTTCTTCGGCGTCGACGTGGGCGCGAAGGGGTCGATCTCACCGTTCCAGCCGTAGGTATTCACGGCGTTGCGGAAGTCGTCGGAGCCGTCGGCGGAGGTCCCGGTCTTCATTGTGTTCCAGCGCGCGAAGCGCGTGTCGGCCGCATCGGCAGTCGCCACCGTCGCCCACAGCTCGCGCCCGTTGCCCGCCACGCCATAGCGGCTGAACGAGGCGAGCTCCTTGGCGCTGCGGTTGGCGTTGTCGGTCGCGGTGATGCGGCGGAAGTATCCTGCCCAGTTCTCCTCGCAGGTGATGTAGGTGCCCCAGGGAGTGTATCCGTGCGCGCAGTTGTTGACCGTGCCCCGCGTGCGCGAGCCGTCGGTGGAGTAACGCGTGACCATCATCGGAGTACGAGCCGCGGGCCCCGAAAGCTGCATCTCGGTGAGCGTATGGATGCGGCGGTTGAAGGTGGAGCCGCGGTTGTAGCCGAACGTGGATCCGGTCTTGCTCACCTCGATGACGCTCACGCCGTGCACGTAGAATTCCTTCACCACCTCGTCGGCCACCGTGCGCACGCCGCCAACGATGGTCTGGCCCGTGGGATGCAGGAAGGCGGGGGTGATCGCCTCGTGGTTCTGCACCAGCAGCCCGCGGTCGCTCGACTGTGCGCTGTACTGGCCGCTGGATCCGAGGCCGAAGTATTGGATCGCGTCGTGATGGTCGCCCGCGCGGCTCGCGTAGCTCTCGGCGGTGTCCGTGCCGTCGTTGCGGTAGTCGGAAGTCGCGGCCGCCATGGGGTCGCCCAGGCGGAAGAGCACGGTCGCGGTGTAGCCGGCCGCAACCATCACGCTGTCGGCGCGGCTCTTGCCGATGGAGGAGAAATCGAGCTTCTCCGCCAGCCCGCCGTCGTTGTTGTCGTCGCCATCGCTGCCGCACGCGGCAAGAGTCATCGGCAACATGCCGGCGGCGGCGAGGCCGAGTGAACTCTGCAGCAGGCCGCGGCGGGACAGGCGCGCATGCAGGACGCTGTCGAAGGAAATGTTCGTCGAAGAGTTGGTGCCGATCTCGGCGGGGTCAAAGTCGTCGTCGCGCGTCTTGTGGCTCATCGCGGTAGGTTCTCGGTTGGCGTTGGGGGAGCGGCGATGCTGACGCGCGAGCGTGACCGCGGCGTGACGAACGTGGTCACATTTCCTTCATTCGAGCTGTCACAGAAGTGTCACCCCCACCCGCTAGAGTCGGCGAAGTCCCCTGATGCAAAAAAGGAAACCCATGAAACTCGCACGCCTGCTCGCCCCCGTCGCCTTCGCCGCGGCCTCCCTCACCCCCGCTTTCGCCGTGGACATCACCGGCGCCGGTGCCACCTTTCCCTACCCGATCTACGCCAAGTGGGCCGACGCGTACAAGAAACAGACCGGCGCCAGCATGAACTACCAGTCGATCGGCTCCGGCGGCGGCATCAAGCAGATCACCGCCAGGACCGTCAACTTCGGCGCCTCCGACATGCCGATGAAGGCCGAGGACCTGCAGAAGAACGGCCTGATCCAGTTCCCGGCGATCATGGGCGGCGTGGTGCCCGTGTTCAAGCTCGAGGGCATCCAGCCCGGGCAGCTCAAGTTCACCGGCAAGCTGCTCTCCGACATCTACATGGGCAAGATCACGAAGTGGAACGATTCCGCCATCGCCCAGCTCAACCCGGGCGCGAAGCTGCCTGATTCCAACATCACGGTCGTGCATCGCTCCGACGGCTCGGGCACCACCTTCCTCTGGACCAACTACCTCTCCAAGGTGAGCCCCGAGTTCAAGGCCGCCGTGGGCGAAGGCACCTCGGTCAAGTGGCCCGCGGGCGTGGGCGGCAAGGGCAACGAAGGCGTCGCCTCCTATGTGCAGAAGATCAACGGCTCCATCGGCTACGTCGAGTACGCGTACGCGAAGCAGAACAAGCTCTCGCACGGCCAGATGCAGAACAAGGCCGGCAAGTACGTGAACCCCGACGACGACACGTTCAGGTCCGCCGCGGCTGGCGCCGACTGGAAGAGCGTGCCGGGCATGGGGGTCGTGCTTACCGACCAGCCGGGAGATGCGAGCTGGCCCGTCACCGGCGCCTCGTTCATTCTCATGCACGTCAAACAGGAGAAGCCCGAGTACGGGAAGGAAGTCCTCAAATTCTTCGACTGGTCGTTCAAGAACGGCCAGAAGATGGCGGCCGAGCTGGACTACGTGCCGATGCCCGACGCCACGATCAAGGAGATCCAGGCCGCCTGGAAGCAGGTGACGGACAGCTCCGGCAAGGCACTGTATTAAATCGCTCGAGCCTACCCGGGGGGCGCCGGTCCGGCTGCCCCCCATTTTCGCCCCGGGGTTCCACGAATGAGCGTCGCACTGGATAATGGCGGTATCGCGGGCCCGCATGCACCCGCCGCCGCCGAACACTCCCCCAGGCCCCCGATGCTGCGCAACAACGCGTTCATGGACGCGGCTTTCCGCAACGTGACGCGCTTCTTCGCGTTCACGGTGTTCAGCCTGCTCGCGGCCATCCTCGTATCGCTCTTCATCGGCGGTTCGATGTCGATCGAGAAATTCGGCTTCGAGTTCCTGTGGAGCGCCGAGTGGGACCCGGTGCAGGAAAAGTTCGGGGCGCTGGTCCCCATCTTCGGCACCCTGGTCACCTCCGCCATCGCGCTCACCATCGCGATCCCCGTTTCCTTCGGCATCGCGCTCTTCCTCACCGAGCTGTCCCCGGTGTGGCTGCGCCGCCCCCTCGGCACCGCCATCGAGATGCTCGCCGCCATCCCGAGCATCATCTACGGGATGTGGGGCCTGTTCGTCTTCGTGCCGATCTTCCAGGAGCACGTGCAGCCCGTGATCAGCAAGCTGCTGGGCGGCCTGCCGGGAGTCGGCCTGCTCTTCTCCGGGCCGCCCATCGGCATCGGCATGCTCACGGCGGGCATCATCCTGTCGATCATGGTCATTCCCTTCATCACCGCGGTGATGCGCGACGTCTTCGAGCTCGTCCCGCCGATGCTGAAGGAGTCGGCCTACGGCCTGGGCTCGACCAGCTGGGAAGTGGTGTGGAAGATCGTGCTGCCGTACACCAAGGTCGGCGTGATCGGCGGCGTCATGCTCGGCCTCGGCCGGGCGCTCGGCGAGACGATGGCGGTCACCTTCGTGATCGGCAACGCGCATCGCCTCTCCCCGTCGCTCTTCGCCCCCGGCAACTCGATCGCCTCGGCCCTTGCCAACGAATTCACCGAGGCGGTGGGCGACCTCTACACCTCGGCGCTGATCGAGCTCGGGCTGATCCTGTTCCTCATCACCACGATCGTGCTCGCATGCTCCAAGCTGCTGCTGCAGCAGCTCGCCAAGCGCGAAGGATCCATCACGTGAGCTTCCTCGCCCAGGACAATCCGGTCTATCGGCGCCGCCGGCGCATGAACTCGCTGATGATGGCCGTCTCGACGCTCGCGCTCGCCTTCGGCCTCTTCTGGCTGCTGTGGATCATCGGCGTGCTGTTGTGGAAGGGGGGCGGCGCGCTCGGCCCCACGCTTTTCACTCAGATGACGCCCCCGCCGGGCGGCAACGGCGGGCTCGCCAACGCCATCTTCGGCAGCGTGATGATGGCCGGGGCCGGCACCCTCATCGGAACCCCGGTCGGAATCCTCGCCGGCACCTATCTCGCCGAGTACGGCCAGCGCGGTTGGCTCGCCCCCGCGACGCGCTTCATCAACGACGTGCTGCTGTCCGCCCCCTCGATCGTGATCGGCCTCTTCATCTACGCCGTCTACGTGGCGCGCGTGGGGCATTTCTCGGGCTGGGCCGGGGCGCTCGCGCTCGCCATCATCGTGGTTCCGGTGGTGGTGCGCACCACCGACGACATGCTCAAGCTCGTCCCCAACAGCCTGCGCGAGGCGGCGATCGCCCTCGGCTGCCCGTCGTGGAAGATGATCACCCTCGTCTCGTACCGCGCGGCGCGCGCCGGAATCATCACCGGCATCCTGCTCGCAATCGCGCGCATCTCGGGCGAGACCGCACCCCTGCTCTTCACCGCGCTCAACAACCAGTTCTGGTCCTCGGACATGAACAAGCCGATGGCCAACCTGCCGGTGGTGATCTTCCAGTTCGCCATGAGTCCCTACGAAGACTGGCATCGCCTCGCCTGGGGTGGCGCCGCCCTCATCACGCTCCTCGTGCTCGGCATCAACATCGCCGCGCGCGCCCTCTTCAAGAAATGACCGCCATGGCTTCCGCCGTCCTCCAGAGCGCCCCCGGTTCCCTGCGCATGCCCGCCGGCATGGGCGCGCCCAAGCTCACGGTCCGCAACCTGGACTTCCACTACGGCAGCTTCCAGGCGCTCAAGTCGGTGAACCTCGAGATCCCCGAGAAGCGCGTCACCGCCTTCATCGGCCCCTCGGGCTGCGGGACGTCCACGCTCCTGCGCACCTTCAACCGCATGTTCGAGCTGTATCCGGAGCAGCGCGCCACCGGGGAAGTGA
This sequence comes from Burkholderiales bacterium, assembly GCA_038318025.1. Classification (GTDB taxonomy): domain Bacteria; phylum Pseudomonadota; class Gammaproteobacteria; order Burkholderiales; family Usitatibacteraceae; genus Usitatibacter. The sequence continues at coordinate 6,759 of JBBQBW010000033.1, forward strand.
TGCTCGGGAACGAGAACATCCTCACCTCGAAGCAGGACGTCTCGATCATCCGCGCCAAGATCGGCATGGTGTTCCAGAAGGCCACGCCCTTCCCGATGTCGATCTACGACAACATCGCCTTCGGCGTGCGGCTCTTCGAGGATCTGCCGCGCGCGAAGATGGACGAGCGCGTCGAATGGGCGCTCAGCAAGGCGGCGATCTGGGGCGAGGTGAAGGACAAGCTGAACCAGAGCGGTGTCAGCCTGTCCGGCGGCCAGCAGCAGCGCCTGTGCATCGCGCGCGGAGTCGCGGTGAAGCCCGAGATCCTGCTGCTCGACGAGCCCTGTTCGGCGCTGGATCCGATCTCGACGGCGAAGATCGAGGAGCTCATCACCGAGCTGAAGCAGGACTACACGGTGGTGATCGTCACCCACAACATGCAGCAGGCCGCGCGCGTCTCGGACTACACCGCTTACATGTACCTGGGAGAGCTGATCGAGTTCGGCGCGACCGACCAGATCTTCCTGAAGCCCGGCAAGCAGGCGACCGAGGATTACATCACGGGTCGATTTGGCTGAGCCAGATCGACGCTACGTGATGTAACGGCGAGGCTTGCCGTGCCTCGCCCGGGACCGCGGGTGCCCGCGTCTCCACGACGACCCGCGGCCCGTGGGCACGGATCTTCAGGCCTGCCTCCTCGCGCAGCACACGCAAGTCAGGCGCGCAGCCGGTTGCCGCGAACCTCAACCGCATGGCGGAGGGTTTCTCGGGGCTGGTCGCCGAAGTGGTCGCGAGCGGGCCGCGGCCGCCGCCCAGGGTGGCGGGGAGGCGATGGCGCGGGTCGAGGCGCGCATGCAAGCGATCGAGTCCGCTTCGGGCAAGGTGGCCGAGATCCTCAAGCTCATCGACGAGATCACCTTCCAGACCAACATCCTCGCCCTCAATGCCGCGGTGGAGGCGGCCCGCGCCGGGGAGCATGGCCGCGGTTTCGCCGTGGTGGCCGCCGAGGTCCGCTCGCTGTCGCAGCGCAGCGAGGCTCGCACGAGGTGCGCGCCCTGGTGCTCGCTTCGCGCGAGGAGGCGCGCGCCGGCGGCGTGATCGTGGCGCAGACCTCGGAGGCGATCGGCGCGGTGGTCGAGGCCTCGGGTCGGTTGACCGCGCTCGTGCGCGAGATCGCACGCGCCTCGCGCGAGCAGGCCCTGGGCGTGGACGAGGTCAACCGCGCCCTCGGGCTTCTCGATGCGGCCACGCAGAGCAACGCGAGGCTCGCCGAAGCCTCGGCGGTGGACGCCGGCGCGCTCGCGCAGGAGGCCGAGACGCTGCGCGGCGCGGTCTCGCGCTTCAGCGTGCGTTCCCCACGTGAAGAGGCCCGGCTCCTGCCCGAGGCGGGTCCCGCGCGGCTCGTCCTCGCCGCCGGGGCCGCATGAAGCCGCGCTCGGCGCCCGGGCCGGGCCCGGGGACAGCGCTGCGCTCGATCCTCGGCGGCGAGGTACTGCAGGCGGTCGGAGTGCGCCGCTAGCGCGCGAGCGGCGCGAGGATCATCGCCCAGACGAACGCGCAGAGCACGAGCGACACCAGCACCGCGGCGCTGCCGATGTCCTTGGCACGCTTGGACAGCGAGTGCTGGTCGAACGAGATCCGGTCGATGGCGGCCTCGACGCCGGAGTTCAGAAGCTCGACCACGAGCACCAGCAGGACCGTGGCCACCAGGAGCGCGCGCTCGACGGGCACCACCGGCGCCCACAGCGCCGCCGGGATCATCACCAGCGCGAGCACCACCTCCTGGCGGAACGCGCTCTCGCACCGCCACGCGTCGCGCAACCCCTCGCACGAGTTGAAGAACGCCTGCACGATGCGGGCGATGCCCGTCTTGCCCTTGAAGGGGCTTTCGGTCAACTCATGCGGCTGGAGCAAGGCGGGCCTCCGGAGAGCGGGCGGGAACGAGGCAGGCGAGGAACTGCTGGGTGCAGCGCTCCCACGAGAAGCGCTCGCCGTAGCGCGCCACCTTCTCGCGATCGAGCGCCAGCGCCGTCATCGCGGCCGCCCCCAGGTCGTTGTCCAGCACGCCGGCGGACGGATCCTTCACCACATCGATGGCACCGCGCACCGGGTAGGCCGCGACCGGCGTGCCGCACGCCATCGCCTCGGCGAGCACCAGCCCAAACGTATCGGTACGGCTCGGGAACACGAACACGTCGGCACGCTGGTAATAGGAGGCGAGCTCGGCGCCGGTCTTGGCACCCACGAACAACGCGTCCGGAAAACGCTGCTCGAGCTTGCGGCGGTCCGGCCCGTCGCCTACTACGATCTTGGTGCCCGGGAGGTCGAGCCCGAGGAACGCGGGCAGGTTCTTCTCCATCGCCACGCGCCCCACGTACAGGAACACCGGGCGGCGCAAGTCGGAGAAGCGATGCGGCGCGGGCACGAAGAGCTCGGTGTCGACGCCGCGCGACCAGTCGGCGATATTGCCGAAGCCGCGCTCCTCGAGCAGCTGGCGGATGGCGGGTGTAGCCACCATCACCGCCGAAGAATGTCCATGGAAATGCTTGAGCCACGCGTAGGTCCAGGCGAGCGGCACGCCGAAGCGCGGTTTCACGTACTCGGGAAAACACGTGTGGTACGCGGTCGTGAACGCGAGTCGGTGCCTCACGCAATGCACGCGCGCCGCGTCGCCCAGCGGTCCCTCGGTGGCGATGTGGATCGCGTCGGGCTCGAAATCGCGGATGCGCCGCGCCACCTCGCGCCCGGGGAAGATCGCCAGCGCAATCTCGGGGTAAGTCGGCATGGGCATCGTGCGGAAGCCCTCCGGCGAGATCACGCGCACCTCGTGCCCCCAGCGCTCCAGCCAGCGCGCGGTGTTCGCGAGCGTCACCACCACCCCGTTGATCTGCGGGGCCCAGGCGTCAGTCACCAACAGTATTCGCATGCGTTCCTCCGTGGTTGTGCGCATAGCTCCAGGACACTGCGCTGCTCGAAGCAGGTTGTGCCGTACTGCGCCAGGACTCGATCGCCTTCCAGTCGATGATCCTCAGCTCCCCCGACTCCGTCTCGACGAGCGCGGTGAGGCTCTCCACCCAATCGCCGTCGTTGCAGTAAAGGACGCCGCCGATGTCGCGGATCTCGGCCTTGTGGATGTGGCCGCACACCACGCCGTCGAATCCGCGCCGTCGCGCTTCGTGCGCCAGGGCGTCCTCGAACTGGGTGATGTAGCTCACCGCGTTCTTCACGCGGTGCTTCAGGAACTGGGACAACGACCAGTACGGCATGCCCAGGCGCGCCCGCGCGCGGTTGCACGCGCGGTTCACCTTGAGGGTCGCCATGTAGAGCGCATCGCCGACGTGCGCGAGCCACTTGGCCCCCTGGACCACGGCGTCGAAGAGGTCGCCGTGGATCACCAGCATCCGGCGGCCGTCGGCAGTCACGTGCACGGCTTCATCGACGATGTCGATGCCGCCGAAGGCAAGCCCCAGGAAGTGGCGCATCGCCTCGTCGTGGTTGCCCGCGACGTAGGTCACGCGCGTGCCCTTGCGCGCCTTGCGCAGCACCTTCTGGATCACGTCGTTGTGCGACTGGTTCCAGTACCAGCGGCGCTTGAGCTGCCAGCCGTCGATGATGTCGCCCACGAGGTAGAGCTCGCGGCTCTCGGTGTGGCGCAGGAAGTCGAGGAGGTGCAGGGCCTGGCACCCGGGAGTCCCCAGGTGCACGTCGGAAATGAAGATCGCGCGGAAACGCATCGTGGGCAGGTCGTCGTCCTCGCCTTCACCCATGCGCACCGGGAGCCTCGGATCTTCAAGTGCCGTCGCAGCTTCCATTCGCAAGGGATTGTCCCCGCGCGTGAAGTCAGCCGCGTGTCAACCCGATGACGGTTTGATGACACGGCGCTCGCGCATGCGACGCGCGAGTGCCGCGCGGTCCGCATCCTCGAGGTGGCGCACCGTGAGGACGTGCACCGCGCCCTCCTCGTAGGAGATGTGGGCCGAGGCCACCGCGCGAAAATATCCGGCCTCGTGCGCGGGGAGCGAGCGCGGCAGCCCCTCCGCGATCGCCTGGAGCGGCTTGCGGATGTCGCGCCAGACGCGATCCATCTCGCGATGGTCGGCGGCGAGGCGCGCGCGCACGAAGCCGAAAGCCTGCCGCTCGGCGGCCTCGAGCCGCCGCTCGATGAGAGG
>JBBQBW010000034.1:0-10740 GCA_038318025.1 Burkholderiales bacterium
CCGCGTGGGCAAGAAAGGAGCACAGAGGGGCACAGAGGAAGGCAAGTGGAATGTCTTCGGCGATCCGGGCACCTGGGCAAGTGCGGAAGCCGTTGCCGCTGCACTTGCAAGACTTTCTGGCGCGCCTCTGAAACCTCTGCCCGCAGCCCGCAGGCGACGAGGTGCCAGCATGCACGAGGTCGCACATTTCACGCTTTACTCTGCGCGCCTCTGCGACCCTCTCTTGCCCACGCGGCAGCGTGCCTCTCGTGATTCCACACCCGCTACGGCGCGAGCCGGACTCTACCCAAATGAAAGAGGGCGCCGCAGCGCCCTTCTCATGGGGTCCCCGCCTGGGCGGGGACGACGCGTCAACGCTGCGTGACTGTCGTCACGCGTTGACGCGTCGCTTGTACTCGTGCGTGCGGGTGTCGATCTCGATCCTGTCGCCGGTGGCGCAGAAGGCCGGGACCTGCACCTCGAAGCCGGTGGAGAGCTTGGCGGGCTTCAACACCTTGCCCGACGTGTCGCCGCGCACCGCGGGCTCGGTATAGATCACCTCGCGCACCACCGTGGTGGGGAGCTCGAACGAGATCGCCTTGCCGTCATAGAAGAGCGCCTCGCCCGTCATGCCGTCCTCGATATAGTTGACGGCCTCGCCGAGGTTTTCCTTCTCGATGTCGATCTGGTTGTACTCGCTGTCCATGAAGACATACATGGGGTCGGAGAAGTACGAGAACGAAACTTCCTTCTTTTCCATCATGAGGAGCTCGAACTTCTCGTCGGCCTTGAACACGGTTTCCATGTTCGAGCCGTTGAGCAGGTTCTTCATCTTCATCTTCATGGTGGCGGAGTTGCGCCCGCCCTTGTTGTACTCGGCCCTCAACACGACCATGGGGTCCTTGCCGATCATGATGACGTTGCCGGCGCGCAGTTCCTGAGCGATTTTCATAAGTCTGTCCTGTGGATTCCGAGATGCCCCCTGGCGTCGATCCGCAGGGTGGCTTTTCGCCTTATCGCCTTTGGCGGGGCAAAAAATAAGCCTTAAATCATAACATGTTATCGACGAAATCCGCCAGTGACGCGGCCAGCTCCGGCCCCTCGGCGAGGCTTGCCGACCAGGCCCGCGCATGCGTTTCCAGGGTGCTGCGCCGGGCGTCGAAGGCGGGCCACGCCTCGTGCACCGCCGGGCGGGTTTCGTCTCCCGGGGCCCCTTGCCGGTTCCACGCCTCCCACAACGCCACCACCGCCGCGGCATGGGCCCGGTCGAGGCCCGCGGTGTAGCGGGCGAGGAAGGCGGCGAGCTTCACCCAGTGGGCGTTGTCGTCGGTGGGATAGATGTTCCAGGCGAAGGGCCGCCCGGCCCACTGCGCGCGGATGAACGAATCCTCGCCGCGCACGAAGTTCATGTCGCAGGCCCACAGCAGCTGGTCGTAGCGGTCCTGGTGCAGGAACGGCACCCGCAGCACCTCGATCTCGCGCCGCGCGCCGCCATCCTTGCCGTTGCGCCGCGAGCTCTGCCGCGATTCCCAGGCGTCCAGCGCCCCGCCGCCCACGCCATCGGGCAGCAACAACCACACCGGCCCGGAATGCGCGGCCACGGCGCGGGCGAGGCTCTCGTAGGGCGCGCCGGCATAACCGAACAGGCTCACCTTGAGCGCGCCGACTGCCGGCGCGCGGCCCGCCACGGACTTCCAGAACGCCGCCTGGGCACCGGGATCGGCCTGGAACTCGTCGCGGCGGCGCAGCAGGCTTTCCTCGCGCAGCAGGCCTCCGGTCTTCGCGGTGAAGCCGGGAAAGAAATAGTGCTTGGTGAGCGGCAGGCGCGGGTTCGGCGACGGCAGCCCATGGCTGCCCTCGACCCACTCCTCGGCGCTCAGGTACTCGAGGTTGATCCAGCGCGGCCTGGGATTGCGCCCGGCCATCGCCGCCACGTAGCCCTCGGGCGGGTCGCAGCCGAAGGTCTCCACCACCACGTCGGCCACCTCAGCGGGCGTGAACGCCTCGCGGATGCGCGCCACCTCGACGCCCTCCAGCGTCTGCAGGTCGAGGGCGGGATCGATCTCCGGGCGCAGCTTTGCCAGCACCGTGAGGTCGTCGAGCCACAGGCGTGTCGCCTTGCGATGCTCGCGTGCGATGCTGCGGGAGAGGCGCCACGAGACCCCCACGTCGCCGTAGTTGTCGACCACGCGGCAGAACACGTCCCAACGTCCGGGGGATGGGGTCATGCCGCATTCTGCCATCGGTGTCACATTCCGTGACCGAGGGCGCGTCGCGCGGGGGCGATGATGCGCGCATGGTCCTCGCTCTCGTCCTCGCCGCCACGCTGCTTGCACCGGGCGTGATCTCCACACCCGACTGGGAGCTTCGCGCCGCCGTGTCGCCCGATGGACGCGAGATGATGCTCGGCCGCTTCCCGCGTCCGGTGATCCTCCACTCGCGCCTGCGCGACGGCCGATGGACGACGCCGCAGGTCGCGTCCTTCTCCGGCCAACACGACGATTTCGGCGCGTCCTTCTCGCCCGACGGGCGTTGGGTCTATTTCGGATCCGATCGCCCGCATGCCGCGGCGCGCGGACGGGGCGACCTCTGGCGCGTTCCGCGGACCGTCACGGGTTTCGGCGCCCCGCAGCCCCTCGGCGCGTGGCTCAATTCATCGCGGACGACACGAGCCCGAGCGTCGCCGGCAGTGGCATCCTGTACTTCATGTCCGACCGCGAGGGCGGCGCCGGAGGCTACGACCTCTACGTGGCCGCACCCGAGGGCGCGGGTTTCAGGCGTCCCCGCCCCCTTCCCGGATTCGTGAACAGCGAGCACAACGAGGAGAACCCGTGGATCGATCCGCGGGAAACGATGCTCTTCTTCCAGTCCACGCGGCCGGGCGGCCACGGCAACTGCGACATCTACGTGAGCTTCGTGGTCGAGGGCCGCTGGTCGCCGCCGCGCAACCTCGGAGCGCGAGTGAACGGCCCCAGCTGCGAATACGACCCCTCGATCACGCCGGACGGGAAGACGTTCCTGTTCTCGAGCTTTGGCCGCGGGGCCGCGGGAACGCACGACTCGTACGCGGCCTTCGCCGCTGCCTACGATGCCCTCGAGAACGGCAGCGGCAACGTGTACCAGATCCCGGTCGCGGCGCTGGAGCTCGAGCGCGAGGCGCGCGCCGCGATGCCCCCCGCGCCGCGGCGAGAGGAGTGGGCCACGCGTTTCTACGAAATGGGCGCGGCGTTCTCCCCGGACGGTGAACGCATGATCGAGACCTTGTCGCAGGCGAACGTCTACGACCGCGGCTACGCGCTCGTGATGCGCACCCGTGTGGCCGGTGGCTGGAGCGAGCCGCAATGGCTCTCCCTGCCGGGCCCCGGGAGCGACCTCGACGCGGCCTTTTCGCCCGACGGAAAGCGCATCGCTTTCGCGACGACCCGCGCGGCCGATGGCACCGTGCGCCGCGACTTCGACCTGTGGACCGCGCAGCTCGGGCCCGGGGGCCTGTCCAATGCGCGCCCCCTCGAGAACGTGAACAAGTCCGCGCGACGACTTCGCACCCGCGTGGACCCCCGAAGGAGGCCTCGTCTTCACCTCGAGCCGCGCAGGCGGCCTGGGCGGCTGGGACCTGTGGGAGGCGCGCCTTGAAGGCGCTGCCTTCGCCGCGCCGGTGAACCTCGGGGCGCCGATCAATTCCGCGGCCCTCGAGGCGTACGCGGCCCTTGCGGACGGGGGCAACACGCTCGTCTTCGCCGCGGATGCGCGCGGCAAGCCGAACGAGGACTTCGACCTCTTCGTCGCGAGACGCGTCGACGGCCGATGGGGCGAGGCGCGGCGCATCGAGGGCGTGAACAGCGACGGCAACGAGACGGCGCCCCACTTCGCGGGCGGGCGCCTGCACTTCAGCAGCACGCGCGCTAAAAGCTCCGGGCGCGTCCGCTTCGACGCCTCGCGCCGCGAGAGCTGGCTCAAGTCCCCCGGCAACGGGCTGGGAGATCCCTATTCGGTCCCGCTTTCGGCGATCATCACAGGCTCCTCGACTCCTCCTGCCTGATCCATGCGCCTGCTCCTGCTGGGCGGTACCGTTTTCGTCGGGCGTGCGCTCACCGATGCCGCGCTCGCCGCGGGCCACGAGGTGCAACACGTAAACCGCGGCAAGTCGCAGCCTCCCGACCCGCGTGTCCAGACCCTGCCTGCGGACCGCACCGACGCGAGGGCCCTCGCCGCCGCGCTCGAGGACCATGGCTGGGACGCGGTGATCGACACGTCGGGTTACCTGCCGCAGGTCGTCGAGAAATCGGCGCGGGCGCTCAAGGGCCGTGTCGGCCGTTATTGCTTCATCTCTTCGATCTCGGTGTATGCGTCGTTCGCGGAGCGCGGCCATGGCGAGGACGCACCCGTATCCCTGGTGCCCGACCCGCTCCCCGAGGCGATGACACCCGAGACCTACGGGCCGCTCAAGGTGGGATGCGAGCAGGTCGTGAATCGGATCTTCGGCGAGCACGCCCTCGTCGTGCGCCCGGGGCTGATCGTGGGCCCCCACGATCCCACCGACCGATTCACCTACTGGCCGATGCGCTTCACCCGCGAGGGACCGGTGCTCGCCCCGGGGCGGCCCTCGCGTCCGGTGCAGTTCATCGACGTGCGCGACCTCGCGGAGTGGACGCTCGCGCTGCTGGAGCGCGGGGCGGGCGGAACCTTCAATGCCGCCGGCCCCGCGACGCCGCTGCCGATGGAACAGCTGCTGGCTACCTGCCGCGGGGTCGCGGCAAGCGACGCCGCGATCGAATGGCTCGACGACGCATTCCTCATGGAGAAGGGGGTCGCGCCGTGGAAGGAGATGCCGCTGTGGATCCCGGAGAACGATCCGGCGCTGGCAGGATTCATGGGGACGTCCATCGCCAAGGCGTTGGCCGCGGGACTGCGCTTCCGGCCGCTGGAAGTCACGGTGCGGGCGACGCTCGAGTGGGCACGCTCGCGGCCCGCGCATCACGCATGGAAGTCGGGGCTGCCACCCGAGCGCGAGGCGGAATTGTTGCGGTTATGGAAGGACTCCCTCTCCCTTGGGAGAGGGCCGGGGAGAGGGTAATCCTTCTCCGTTTCCCCTGTGGTGAGGTTCTCCCCGGCTAGGCACCCAAAGCGAGATAGAGGTCCACGATCGCATTGCGCCGGTCGCGCTCCGCGTCGATGGCATCGAGTTTCGCCGCCTGCAGCTGGCGCTCGGTCTCCAGCACTTCGAAGAGGCTCACCGCCCCATTGTCGTAGCGCAGGCGCGAAAGCTCCGCGGCCTTCGAGAGCGACTGCTCGCGCGCGCCCTGCGCCATGGATGCCTCGCGCAAGTTCGACTGCGCGGCGAGGGCACTCCTCACCTCGCGGAACGCGTTGGCCACCGCCTTCTGGTAGTTTTCCGCCGCCTCGCGGGTGCGCGCATCGGCGAGGTCCACGTTGCTCTGCACGCTGCCCATGGTGAGGAGCGGCTGGAGCGCGCTGCCGGCGATGTTCCACGCCCGCGCCGGGCCCTTGAAGAGGTCGCCCAGCGACTGGCTCTCGCCGCCGAAGAATCCGGTGAGCGAGATCGTGGGGAAGTAAGCCGCGCGCGCCACGCCGATCCGCGCATTGGCGGCGGCGAGGCGGCGCTCGGCCTCGCGCAGGTCCGGGCGCTTCAGCAGCAGGTCCGAAGGCATGCCGGCGGGCACCTCGACCACCGACGGGGTGAGCGGATTGCCACGCTCCACGGCCGCCTCGAACACCGCACGCGGGCTGCGGCCAAGCAGGAGCGCGAGCGCCCCTTCCTGCGCCACGCGCTGCTGGCGGATGACCGGCACCAATGCCTCGGCGCCGCGCAGATCCGACTCCACCTGCCGGAACTCGAGGTCGGACACCACGCCCGCCTCGAGCCGCAGCTTCTGCAGCTCCAGCGACTTCTCCCGGCCGGCGCGCGTGAGGGTGACCGACTCGAGGCGCCGGTCGAGGGCGCGGAGCGCGAAGTAGCCGCGCGTGGCATCCGCCACCAGCGAGGCGCGGATCGCGTCGCGGCCCGCCTCGGAAGCGGCGAGCTGCGCGCGGGCGGCTTCGGTGGCACGGCGGAACTTGCCCCAGAAGTCGATCTCCCACGAAGCGCGCAGCACCAACCGGTGGCTGTTGATCTCCAACGGCACGCCCTCGGGCAGCGGCGTGCCGCCCAGGGCCGAGACGCGGTTGCGCGAGCGGCTGTACTCCACGCCCGCATCCGGCCACTGGTCGGCCCGGGCGAGGCCCAGCTCGGCCCGCGCCTGCTCGATGCGCTCGGCGGCGGCGCGCAGGTCGCGGTTGCTGGCGAGCGCCTCCTCCACCAGGCGGTCGAGCACCGGGTCCTGGAACAGGGTCCACCACTTGTCGGCGGCGGTGAGCGCCGACTGCGGCACGCCGAAGTCCTTTGGCAGCTCCGCCTCGGGACGGACGTAGTTGGGGCCGACGGTGCAGCCTGCAACGAAAACGGCGGCGAGCGCCGCGGCAATGGGCTTATTCATGGGAACCCTCGGTGCGGGGGGTGCTGTGGACCACGCCATGGGCCGCCGCGGGATGCTGGTGCAGCTCCCGGTGGTGGGCCGCCTCGCGCTTGAGCTCCTCGCTCGAGCGCGGCTCCCGCAGCTTCCGGTCCATGATCAGCTTGTAGAAGAACGGCACGAAGAAGATGGCGAGGAACGTAGCCGCCAGCATACCGCCCATCACGCCAGCACGCTGCCAACCTGGTGGACGCCTACTTCCGCGGCCTCGCCACCGCGCCCGCTACCGGAACCGCAGCTTCATCGCCACGATCGCGACGGCGAGCACCAGCGTGATCGCATTCCAGATGATGATCGGCGGCTCCTGCTTGAGGATGCCGTAGGCGAGCCACAGCACCACCCCGGTGCTGAAGGCGACATAGGTGCGCAGCGAGATGTCCTTGGCGGACTTCGACTGCCAGATCTTCCACACCTGCGGCACGAAGGCGATGGTGGTGATGAAGCCGGCTACGAGGCCGACCCAGAGCGAGGTATCCATCCCCGGATTCTAGGGCTTGACGCGGGCGACTCCATATGTCACCTTATGGTGACATGAAGAGCGACGAGATGGATGCGGTGTTCGGTGCGCTGGCGAGCGAGGCCCGCCGGCGCATCCTGGACGTGCTGAAGAAGGAGCCCGGCTGCAACGTGAACCGCGTGTGCGAGTTCTTCGACATCGGCCGCGTCGCGGTGATGAAACACCTGGACGTGCTGGAGGCCGCGAACCTGCTGGTGTCGGAGAAGGTCGGCCGCGAGCGGCTCCTCTGGTTCAACCCGGTGCCGATCCACTTGATCCACGACCGCTGGACCACCGAATTCAGCGCCTACTGGGCGGGGCCCCTCGCCCGACTCAAATACCGGCTGGAAAACGCACCGATTCCGATCCAACGAAAAAAGGGAGGTCACCGTGGCTGAGAAGGGCAAAGCCGTGTTCCGCATCGTCATCAACGGATCGCAGGAGGCGATCTTCCGCGAGCTCTCGGCCACCGACCGGCCGCTGGGAGCGATCTTCAACTCGCGCATGCACACCACCGGGTTGAAGCCCGGCGGGCGGCTGCAGATGCGCACCGTGAGCGGCGAGCACGTGATCGTCGACGGCGAGGTGCTCGAGTACGACCCGCCGCGGCGCTTCGCCCACACCCACCGCTTCACCCAGATGGACGATCCGGTGTGCAAGGTCACCTACGACTTGAAACCGGTCACCGGCGGTGTCGAGGTGACACTCACCGTGGACGACATGCCGCTCGGCACCAAGACCGAAAAGGAAATGCGGCGCGGCGGCATGTTCATCCTCAACAACCTCAAGTCCATCGTCGAGACCGGACGCCCGCCGATGGGCACGCGGATGATGTACGGGATGTTCGGAGCGCTCGAGTTCGTGCTGCCGAAGAAAACGAAGAGCGAGCACTGGCCGCTCGAGAAAAAGCGCGAGAAAGAGACCGCATGAAACGGCTTGCCGCAGCCATCGCCGCCTGCGCCGCCCTCGCCGCCGCCGCCCAGGAACGCCAGATCGTGAAGGAGGTGACGGTGAAGGCCGCGCCCGAGGAAGTGTTCCGCGCCTGGAGCACCTCGGAAGGCGTCGCTTCCTTTTTCGCGCCCGAAGCCCGCGTCGAGGCGAAGAGCGGCGGCCCGTTCGAGGTCTACGTGAATCCCTACGCGCCGCCGGGCATGAAGGGCGCCGACGACATGAAGGTGCTCGCGGTGCAGGAGAACCGCATGATCTCCTTCACCTGGAACGCGCCGCCGCACTTGCCCGAAACCCGGGCCCAACGCACCGTCGTGATCGTGCGCATGAAGCCCGCGGCCGACGGCCAGACCCAGGTGACGTTGACCCACGTGGGCTGGGGCGACGGCGGCCAGTGGGACCAGACCTTCACCTACTTCGACCGGGCATGGGGCAACGTGCTCGCCAACCTGCAGAAGCGCTTCGCCGAGGGCAAGCCGATCGACTGGACCGAGTGGCGAGCGCGGATGAAGGCGATGACGGAGGAGGCGGCGAAGAAGAAGTGACCCTCTCACCGGCCCCCTCCCAAGGGACAGGGAGAAAAGACCCAAAAAATAAGCCCGGCCGTTCAGGGCCGGCCGGGCGGAAACCGACGCCGTCGAGGATGTCCGACGTCAGGAGGACTGCCTTCACTTCACGGCCACTCTAGGCCGCGGCAGCTCATTCCGCCCCACCCGCGCCGGTGGGATTCACTTCACCAGGTCCACCACCTTCACCTTCAGGCGGCGTTCCTTCCCGTCGCGGATCACCGTGAGCTCCGCCTGCTCGTTGATGCCGACCCGATCGAGTTCCGAAGCGAAGGCCGGGAGCGATTCCACCACCCGGTTGTTGACCGCGACGATCACGTCGCCCACGTTGCCGGATTCGGCGTTGAACGCCTTCAGCCCCGCGGCGGCGGCAGGCGATCCGGGCTGGATGCGCGCGATCACCACCCCCACGATGCCGGCACGCGCCACCTGGTCTGGATGGAACGGGATGATGCCGATGCCCGGCTCCGGCGCACGGCCCCGGGCGATCAGCTGCGGCACGATTCGGTTCACCAGGTCCACGGGGATGGCAAGGCCCACGCCGGTGGAGCCCCCCGAGGGCGAGCGGATGGCGGTGGTGACGCCGATGAGGCGCCCGGCGCTGTCCAGCAGCGGCCCCCCGGAGTTGCCCGGATTGATGGCGGCGTCGGTCTGGATCACCCCGGCGATCTCGCGGATGTCCGAGGTGGGGAGCTGGCGGTCCAGGGCGCTCACCACGCCGCGCGTGAGCGTCCGGGAAAGTCCGAACGGGTTGCCGATGGCGTACACCGTCTGCCCGATGCGCAGGTCCCGGGAGGAGCCCACGGCGATGGGCTTGAGCCCCGCGGGGATGGATTCCAGCCGCACCACCGCCAGGTCGTAGTGGGGCGCCACTCCCACCACCTTCGCGTCGAACGTTTTCCCGGCGTCGAGCTGCACCTGGACTTTCTGCGCCCCGGCCACCACGTGGTGGTTGGTGACCACGTGGCCGCGATCGTCCCAGACGAAGCCGCTGCCCGAGCCCTGCTGCAGTTGCGCCATGAACAGGCCCCGGCGGGCGATGCCCTCGGTGGTAATGGCGGCCACCGCGGGCGACGCGGCCTCGAAAAGCCGCACCACGCCCTGCTCGTCCGGGAGCAACGGGCCCCGCGGGGCGATCGGGCGGGGCTTGGCGGCGGGTGCCGCCGCGGTGGCGGGCGCCTGGGCCTGGAGGGCCGGGCCCGAGAGCAGAAGGGCGACCGAAAACGCGGCGCAGATGCGCTTCATGACGGGTGTAATCGGGAGGAGACCGATTCAACATGGCACCCCCCGCCACGTTCTTCAATCCCCCTCGATTTGCGTATAATCCCCATTGCAGTGAAGAGGTACGGTAAGCAGTAACACGAGTCCCGCCGGCAGTTTACCCGGCGTCCGCTTCGGTTCCCGTCTTGCGGTTCCTACAGTCGCTGTGCCCGTTCCCGGGGGTTCGCCGGGATTCATCCAGTAAAGGAAACGCAATGAGCACCGGTATCGTGAAGTGGTTCAATGACTCCAAAGGCTTCGGCTTCATCAAACCCGATGGCGGCGGCGAGGACCTCTTCGCCCATTTCTCCGAAATCCAGGGCAGCGGCTTCAAGACCCTGAAGGAGAACCAGAAGGTCGAATTCGAAATCAAGGATGGCCCCAAGGGCAAGCAGGCGACCGCGATCCGTCCGATCGCCTGAGTCCAGGTTTCACGCTTCATTAAAAACGGCAGCCCTCGGGCTGCCGTTTTTCTTTATATGCGATGGTGTGACGTGTTCCCCAGCACCCCCGGCCGAGATCCCATTCATCTCCTTCATCCCATTCATCCCCATCCCCAGGTTTACCGCCCCCGATGAAACACCTCTCTGAAACCCCCCTCTCGATCCTCGACCTCGTCACCTACGCCGAAGGGTCCACCGTCGCCGATGCGATGGAGACCTCGAGGCAGCTCGCGAAGCTCGCCGACGCGCTCGGCTACCACCGCTACTGGGTCGCGGAGCACCACAACCTGGAGGGCATCGCCAGCTCCGCCACGGTGGTGCTGATGGGCCACATCGCCGGCCATACGCAGCGGATCCGCGTGGGCTCCGGCGGCATCATGCTGCCCAACCACGCGCCCTACATCGTGGCCGAGCAGGTCGGCACGCTGGCAACCCTCTACCCCGGCCGCATCGACCTGGGCCTGGGGCGCGCGCCGGGCACCGACCCGATGACGATGCGGGCGCTGCGCCGCATTTCC
>JBBQBW010000035.1:0-10711 GCA_038318025.1 Burkholderiales bacterium
TCTCCTGGCACCAGGATTCGACCTACTGGGGACTCGACCGGCCCGACGTGGTCACCGCCTGGATCGCCCTCACCGACAGCAACGAGGCCAACGGCGCCATGGGCTTCATCCCCGGTACCCACACCTCGGACCAGATACCCCACCGCGACACCTTCGCGCAGAACAACCTGCTTACGCGCGGCCAGGAAGTCGCCGTGGACGTCGACGTGGGCAAGGCTGTCACCATCGAGCTGAAGGCGGGCGAGATGTCGCTGCACCACGTGCGCCTGGTGCACGGCTCGCCCCCCAACCCGTCCAACGACCGGCGTATCGGGTTCGCGATCCGCTACATCCCGACTTCGGTGCGGCAGATCGCCGGTGAAGACAGCGCCACGCTGGTGCGCGGCGTGGACAAGTTCCACCACTTCGAGGCCGAACCGCAACCTACCCGCGACA
Source organism: Burkholderiales bacterium (assembly GCA_038318025.1). Taxonomy (GTDB): domain Bacteria; phylum Pseudomonadota; class Gammaproteobacteria; order Burkholderiales; family Usitatibacteraceae; genus Usitatibacter. Next base: position 436 of record JBBQBW010000035.1, read on the forward strand.
TGGATCCGGAGTTCGTGGCGCTCCACAAGGCGATCACCGAGCGCAACGCGCGCATCCTCTATCGCGGCACCGAGGTGAAGAGCTACAACGATCCCAAGGCGCTGCCCGACCGAGCCGCCTGAGTCGTGAGGTGCCCGGGCCCCGGCCGATGGTGAGGGCGCTGCTGCTGCTGTGGCTCGCGGGCCTGTGCCTGCGCATGACGGTGCTCGCCATCCCGCCGGTGATCCCGGACCTGCACCAGGCGTTCAACATGTCGCAGACGACCGTGGGCGCGCTCACCAGCCTGCCGGTGCTGCTGTTCTCCTTCATCGCGGTGCCGGGATCGCTGCTGGTGGCCCGCTTCGGCCCCGCGCGGGTGATGACCGCGGGCATCTTCGTCACCGCCATCGCCGGGGCGGCGCGGGCGCTCTCGCCCGACACAACGGCGCTCTTCCTCACCACCTTCGCCATGGGCGCCGGCATCGCGATCATGCAGCCGGCGCTCCCCGCCGTGGTGCGCGACTGGGTGCCGCAGCGCGTGGCGCTCGGCACCGCGGTGTACACCAACGGGCTCCTGGTGGGCGAGGCGTTGAGCGCGTCGCTCACGATCCCCTTCGTGATGCCGATGACCGGAGGCGACTGGCGCATGAGCCTCGCCTTCTGGTCCCTGCCGGTGCTGCTGTTCGGAGTGCTGGTCGGGGTGGAGACGTGGCGGCGGCACGAGCGGCACGCGGCATCGGCCCCGCGTCAATGGTGGCCCGACTGGCGCGACCCGCTCACATGGCGCCTGGGGCTCCTTGCCGGATACGCCTCGGCGCTCTACTTCGGTGTCAACGCGTTCCTGCCGGATTTCGTGGCCGCGCGCGGGCGCCCGGACCTGCTCAACGCGGCGCTGTCCGCCCTCAACTGGGTGCAGATGCCGGCGTCGCTCCTGATGCTGCTGTTCGCCGACCGGCTGACCCAGCGCCGCTGGCCGTTCCTCGCGCTCGGCGCCACGTCCCTCGCGGCAGTGGCGGGCATGATCCTGCTGCCGGTGGAGACGGTGGCGTGGTGGGCGGGCGTGCTCGGCTTCTGCAACGCCTTCATGCTGATCCTCACGCTGGCGCTGCCGCCGCTGATCGGCGCCGCCCACGACGTGCACCGCCTCTCGGCGGCGATGATCGCGATCGGCTACCTCAGCGCGTTCGTGATCCCGATCGCGGGCGGGATGCTGTGGGACCTCACCGGCGCCCCCGCCTCGGGCTTCATGCCGCTGGTAGGATTCGGCACGGTGGCGCTGGTGCTGGCCGCGACGCTGCGGTTTCCCGCGAGACGCGCCGCCTAAGAAACGCTCAGCCCTTGCGCCGGTTGCGCACCAGCCACTCGTCGACCAATGCCACGGTCTGGTCCACCGAGTCGTTGCGCACGCCCTTCTGCCGTCCCACCGACTGCACCAGGCGGTCCACACGCTCGATGTTGGGAGCGCCCGCCGCCAGCGCGCGCGCGGCGGATGAGGGGCTGCCGAGGGATTGCGCGGCGTTGGCGTACTTCTCGAACGGCACCATGTCGTCGCGGCTGGCGCCGAGCGAGACGCAAAGGTCATCGACCCAGTTGTAGGCGGCGCGGGTTTCCTCGAGGTTGCCGTGCACGGCCTCCTGGATCGAGCGCATGCCCTCCTTGCCGACGCAGCGATAGTTGCCGGCGAGCAGCATCGCCCACTTGGCGAGCGGCACGAACACCGAATCGTGCACCTTGAGCTTGACCGGCAGCTCCATGCCCTCGAATCGGGCCGCCTCGATGTCGGCCGCGAGCTCCCGCAGGATCGCCGTATCGGCGTCGGACTCGAAGCGCGCCGCCTTGAAGTTGGTGGGGAGGCGCACCTGAAGCACGTTCACCGGCTCCTCCGGCGGGCGGAAGGCCTGGGGATCGGGGCTGCAAAGCGTCATCTTCGCCGGATCGAACGCGTCCCATACCGATGGATCGGTGAAGCTCTCGCGGACCTTCGCGACATCGATGCCGGGAATGCGCGCCAGGTATGGCAGCGGCGGCATGTTCATGATCGACATGCACGCCACGCGCGACTTCGCCACCGCTTCCAGCAGCTCGCGCACGCCGGCCGAGCGGTACTGCGGCTCCTGCATCGCCAGCACCACGAGGTCGAACTGCTTCGGGTCGACGCCGCTCGTGCCCGTGGCGCGCAACTGCCCCTTCAGGCCCTTCGAGTTGATTTCCACCAGGCCGTCGCGGCCCTTTACCGGCATGCGCACGATGGCGCCATCGCGGTTGATGACCTCGGCTTCCGCAGGCAGGCACACCAGCGTCACGTCGTGGCCGGCGAGCACCAGCTTGATGCCCAGCAGGGAGCCGTACGACGCCCCCAGGATCAGGATCTTCCTCATTGCTCCTCCGGCCCCGCTCGAGTGGCGGGCTGATGGACCATTGTCGCGCCGCAAGGGGTGGGCAGTACCACACTCCCGCTCATAGTTGTCACTCTCCCTTGGAGAGGGTCAGGAAACCATCTCCCTCTCCCTTGGGAGAGGGCTGGGAAGAGGGTCAGTTCTTTGCCTTGAACGTCACGACCAGCACGTCGCGAAAAGCCGGCCGCGACGCATCCACCGGCCGCACCGCGGTCACGCCATGTTTCACCCGCGAATCGTCGACGAGCGCCGCGTCGAGGGGTGCCGTGAGCGTGAAACTGCCGAGCAGGTTCCCATCGAGGTCGTGGATGGTGGTGGTGCCGCTCTCGATGTTGGTGCGGTCCACCAGCAGCACCAGCACGTAGTCGACGCCGTCGCGATGCACGCCTTCGGGGGTGGGCTGCCCCTCGGCCTCGGGTCGCGCCTCGATGCGGAACTGGTGGCACTCGATGTGCCAGCGCGCGGCGCTCCGGAAGCCGCCGAAGAGGCGCAGGCAGAACGCGAGGATCGCCTGGAACGTGGGACCGGCGAGGATCGCGGGCTCGATGGGCTCGAACCAGCGCTCGATGCCGCCCACGAGACGGTTGTACTCGAGCTCCTGGTAGTGCGGGGCGTGGGCTTCGACCTTGCACGCGTCGTCTCCCGAGTCCGCGCAGAGCGTGGCGTGGCGGCGGCGGCGATAGCGATGGCCATCGGGCAGGTGGGTATCGAGGGGCATGTCGGACCAGCTCGCGGCGAAGGCCCCCCAGTCGGCGAGCGCGCCGTGCGCCGCGAGCTCGCGTTGCATCTGCCCACCTTCCACGAAGGCGAAGCCCCGCGGCTCGAGCGTCATTTCCGGGGCGCGCCCTGGAGCACGCCGCGAATGAAGTCGCTCTTGCCCTCGATGTACGCGCTGCGATCGCCGCGATGGCGCGCGGCGAGGCTTTGCTTCACCTTCCAGTAGCGCTGCGCCAGTGCGGGGTCGGAGCGCAACGCATCCCGAAAGCGCAAGTGCCGGAGCCAGAACTCGCCACCGCGTACCACGGCATGCAGATGGAAACGGCCCGGATTCCCCTCGCGCTTGTCGAAGTAGCGCCGGTCGGGGATCGACATCTCGAACTCCTTCACGTAGCGGTAGCCGTCGGCGGCAAGGGCCTCGATGCGCTGCTCGATGATCGCCAGATTCTGCGCACCGAGCATCACGTCGATGATGGGCTTCGCACCGAGGCCGGGCACCGCGGTGCTGCCGATGTGCTCGATCTCCACCGTGTCGCCGGCGAAGAGCTCCGCCAGCCGGTCACGCTCCAGCGCGAAGACCGCTGGCCAGAGCGGGGAGTACGGGGTGAGCTCGACGATTTCCGGGGCGGACATGGCGCGAATGATAACTCTGCGTTAGGGGTCAGACTCCCAGTGCAAGGGCGATCCTTGCATGCCGCCATCGTGGATGCACTGAGAGTCTGACCCCTAACGCACCCACCCACCCCCAAGCGCATTCATCAGGTCCACCGTGTAGGCAAGGTAGGCCTGGCGCTTGCGAATGAAGGACAGCAGCGATTCGTTGAGCGTGCGTTGCGCGTCGAGCACCTCGAGGTACGCAGAATAGCCGCTGTCGTAGCGCATCTGCGCGAGCCGCAACGCCTCCCGCGCCGTGGTGACGCGCTGCGAGAGGTCGCTCTCGGCGTCGGCCGCCAGCCGCACGTTGGACAGCGCGTCGGACACCTCGCGGAAGGCGCCCTCCACGGTTTTCCGATACGCCCCTTCCGCTTGTTTTGCCAGGGCCTCGGCCTGGGCGGTGCGCGCGGCGTAGCGGCCACCGTCGAGGATCGGGCCGAGGAGCCCCGCGCCGATGGACCAGATGCGCGAGCCCGGGTTGAACAGGTCCCCAAGGTCCTTGCTCTCGAACCCCAGGGACCCGGTGAGGCTCAACGCCGGCAGCTGCGAGGCGCGCGCGACGCCGATGCGCTGCGTTGCCGCGGCGAGCTGCGCCTCGGCCTGGCGCACGTCGGGACGGCGCTCGAGGAGCTCCGAGGGGAGCCCCGCGGGCGGTAGCGCCGGCAGCGGGAGCTTGGCCACATCGGCCGGGGGCAGCCCCAGGTCCGGCCGTGCCGTGAGGGCGCCCAACTGGTGGATCGCCACGGCGCGCTGGCGCGCGATCTCCTTGGCCTGGGCGGATGCCGCGGTACGCAGCGACCCCGTCTGGTACACGTCGAGGATGGAGGCCACTCCCGCATCGGCCCGTTTCCGCGCGAGGCCCACGGACTCGTCGGCGGCGCGAAAGATCTCCTGCGATGCCGCAGATTGCGAATCGAGCGAACGGACCGCGAAATAGGTGCGTGCGATGGTCGCGGCGAGCGTGAGGCTCACCGTGTCGCGCCCGTAGCGGGAAGCCAGCAACTCCTCACGCACCGAACGCTCCGCGCGGCGTAACCGCCCCCACAGGTCGATCTCGAAGGACGTCGCGAGGCCCAGGCCGATGGTGGTCGAAGTGCCGTTGGAGACGGTGCGCGAGCGCGAGATCCCGCCATCGCCCTGCACCAGCGGGAAGAGCAGTGTCGCATTCGCCTCGCGCAGCACTGCCTCGGCCTGCTCCACGCGTGCCGAGGCGATGGCGACATCGGCGCTGCGCTCGAGTCCCGAGCGCACCAGCTCGTCGAGGGTGGCGTCGTTGTACAGCGTCCACCACGCCTGCGGGACGGTGGTGGCACCAGGCCGGGTCGGCTCGCCATAGCCCGCCGGCAGCGGGCTTTCGGGCCGACGGTAGTCGGGCCCCACCATGGCGCAGCCGCCGAGCGCCACGGCCACCGCGACGACCAGCATGCGGCTCACCGGCTGGCCTCCTGCGGAACCACCTCGGGCGGGATGTCCGCCTCGCCCACCCGCTGGCGGCGCGCGAAGAGCGTGAAGAAGAGCGGCACGAAGATCGTGGCAACGAAGGTGGCCAGCAGCATCCCGCCCACCACCCCCGTTCCCATGGAGCGCCGCGCCGCCGAGCCCGCGCCGCTAGCGATGGCGAGCGGCAGCACGCCAAACACGAACGCGAGCGAGGTCATCACGATGGGGCGGAAGCGCAACCTCGCGGCCTGGATCGCCGCCTCCTTGGCGTCCATTCCTTCCAGCAGAGCCTGCTGCGCGAACTCCACGATCAGGATCGCGTTCTTGGCCGCGAGCCCGATCAGCACCACGAGGCCGATCTGGAAGTAGATGTCGTTCTCCATGCCTCGCATCCACACGAGGCCGAGTGCCCCCAGGATCGCGAACGGCACGGCGAGCACCACCGCCGACGGCAGGCGCCAGCGCTCGTAGAGTGCCGCGAGGATCAGGTACACCATCACGATGGCGAGCCCGAAAGCGAGGATCGAGGCCTTGCCGGTGCGCTTCTCCTGATAAGCCTGGCCGCTCCACGCAAGCGAGTAGCCGGCGGGAAGCACCTGGGAAGTGACGCGCTCGACCGCCTGGATCGCCTCGCCCGAGCTCACGCCGGCGCGGCCGGAGCCGATCACCTTGGCGGAAAGGAAGCCGTTGAAGCGCTCCGCCTGCTCCGCGCCCGACACCTCCGAAACCGTCAGCAGCGCGCGCAGCGGGATCATCTCGCCGGTGGTGGCCGAGCGCACGTACACCGCGCCGATCTGCTCGGGGCGCGCGCGGTAGGCGCTGTCGGCCTGGAGCTGCACGCGGAAGGTGCGTCCGGCCATGTTGAAGTCGTTCACATAGAGCGTGCCGAGGGTGCTCTGCAGCGCGTCGAAAACCTCGTTCACGGGTACTCCGAGGGACATCGCCTGCTCCCGGTTCACATCCACGCGCAGCTGCGGCGAGGTGGGACGGAAGAAGGTGTTGATCCCCTGGAGCTGCGGGTCCTTCGCCAGCGCCTCGGTGACGGTCTGCACCGCCTGGCCCAACGCCCGCGTGTCCGACTGGGCACGCGACTGCACGTAGAACTCGAAGCCGCCCGCCGTGCCCATGCCGCGGATGGCGGGCGGGTTGAAGATGATCGCCATGCCGTCGGCGAAGCCCCGGCCCTGCTTCGTGATGTCGGCGGCGACTTGCTGTGCGGTGCGGCTGCGCTGGTCCCACGGCCTGAGCAGGATGAAGGTGGTGCCGGCGTTCGGCTTGTTGGCGCCGCCGATGAAGTCGCGTCCCGCGTTCACGAAGGCGTGGGCGACTTCGGGCGTCGTCGAGAGAATCTTCTGCAGCTGCTCGCCGGTCTTCTGGGTGCGCTGCAGCGAGGCGCCGTCGGGAAGGACGATCGAGCCGATGAGATAGCCCTGGTCCTCCGGGGGAATGAAGCTGGTCGGCACACGAACGAAGAGCACGCCCAGGGCCAGCAGGACCACCAGGAACCCGACTCCCGCGGCGAGCCGGCGCCGCAACGCGAGGTTCACGCCCCCGAGGAAACGATCGGTGAACCAGTTGAAACCACGATTGAACGGCTTGAAGAGCTTCGACTCGTGGTGGCCCTTCTTCAGCAGCAGCGCACAGAGTGCCGGGGTGAGGGTCAACGCCGTGAAGCCGGAGATGACCACCGACACCGCTACGGTCACCGCGAACTGCTTGTAGAGCTGCCCCGCGATGCCGCCGAGAAACGCCACCGGGATGAATACCGCGCAGAGCACCAGGATGATGGCGATCAGCGCGCCGGAAACCTCGCGCATCGCCTCGATGGAAGCCTGGCGCGCGCCCATGCCGTGCACGCGCATCAGGCGCTCCACGTTCTCCAGCACCACGATGGCATCGTCCACCACGATGCCGATGGCGAGCACCATGGCGAAGAGCGTGAGCGTGTTGATCGAGAAGCCGAGCGCGTAGAGGCCCGCGAAAGTACCGACGATCGACACCGGCACCGCGAGCATCGGGATGATCGTCGCGCGCCACGACTGCAGGAACACGAACACCACCAGCAGCACCAGGAGCGCCGCCTCGAAGATCGTGATCTGGACCTCCCGGATCGAGCTCTTCACCACCAGCGTGGTGTCGAACGGGATGAGGTAGGTCATGTCCTCGGGAAAGGCGGATTTCATCTCCGACAGCCGCGCCTTGATGGCGTCGGAGACCGCGAGCGCGTTGGCGCCGCTCTGCAGGAACACCGCCATGCCAACCGCGGGCTCGCCATTCACCCGCGGCGCCGTGTCGTAGTTCTGCGCGGCGAGCTCGACCCGGGCGATGTCCTTGATGCGCAGCACCCCCGCCGGGCCCGCGGCACGGATCACGATATTCTCGAAATCCTCGACCCGCGCGAGGCGCCCGCGCACCGTCACGGTGAAGGTGAGCGACTGGCCGGGGGGGGCGGGCTCGGCGCCGATCTTGCCCGCCGCGTATTGCGCATTCTGCGCGCGGACCGCGCTGGCGACATCGGAGGGCGTCACCTTGAGGCGCGCCATGCGCTCCGGATCCAGCCACACCCGCATCGAGGAGCCCGCGCCGAAGATGAACACGTCGCCCACGCCGTTGATGCGCTTCAACTCGTCCACGATGTTGGTGGCGGCATAGTCTGCGAAGGCGGTGGTCGGCATGCGCCTCGAGGGCGAAGTGAGCGCGATCACCATCAGGATGTCGTTGGAGCGCTTCTGGACCAGCACGCCGTTGCGGCGCACCTCGTCGGGAAGCCTCGGCAAGGCGACCTGCACGCGGTTGTTGAGCTGGAATACCGCCCGGTCGACGTCGGTGCCGACCTCGAAGGTGGCGGTGATCGTCACCGTCCCGTCGGTGGAGGCGCTGGAGCTGAAATAGATCATCCCCTCGGCGCCCGAGAGCTGCTCCTCGATAGGGGCGGCGACAGTGCTGGCGATGGTCTCGGCGCTGGCACCCGGATACGAAGTCGAGATGGTGACGGTCGGTGGCGCGATCTCCGGGTACTGCGAGATCGGCAGGTTGAACCCCGCGAGAGCGCCGGCCAGGGTGATGAGGATGGCGAGGACGCTCGCGAAGATCGGGCGCTCGATGAAGAAGCGGGAGAAGTTGCCCATTACCTTTTACCCTCTCCCCGGCCCTCCCCCAGGGGGGAGGGAGACTTTTCTCCCCCTCCCTTGGGAGGGGGCGGGGGGAGGGTCGGCTGCACCACCGCTCCCGGCCTCACCTTCACCAGGTTGTCCACGATCACCAGCTCGCCTTCCTTCAGCCCGCCCGCGACGATGGTGTCGCTGCCGAACCATCCGGCCACCTGGATGTTCCTCGGCACCACCTTGTTCTCCGGCCCCACGGTCATCACCACGCGCGACTGCTCGTTCTGCAGCACCGCCGATTGGGGAACGAGGATCGCCGTCTGCTCGGAGGCGAGGATGCGCACTTTGAGGAATTGTCCCGGCATCCACTTCTGGGCGTTGTTGGCGAACTCCGCGCGCATCTGGATCGCCCCCTGGCGCTCGTCCACCGTGCTGCCGGCGAAATTGAGCTTGCCGTTATCGGCGGCTACAGAGCCATCCGCGGCCAGCAGTTGCACGCGTGCCTTGCGCTCGTTGCCGCGCACGCGCTGGAAATCGGACTCCGCCAGCGAGAAACGCACCCAGATCGGGTCGTACTGCTTGATGGTGGTGAGGAGGCTCGCATCGGTATTGGCGGTGACGAGGCTGCCCTCGGAGCGCTGCGCGCGGCCGGTCACACCCGAGATCGGCGCCTTGATGCGTGTATAGGAAAGGTTGAGCTCGGCTTCCTTGAGGCGCGCCTCGGCGGCGGCGATGGCGCCGGTGGCGGTCTTGGCCGTCGCCAGCGCCTGGTCCACCTCGCGCTGGGGAATGGCGCGGTCCTTCGCGAGCGGCTCGAGTCGCTTCGCCTCGGTTTCGGCGAGCTCCTTTCGCACCCGCTCCTGCATCAACGCCGCGCGCGCCTGCTGGACCGCGAGCTCATAAGGCGCGGGGTCGATCACGAACATCACCTGCCCCGCGCGCACCGGTGCCCCTTCCTCGTAGGTGCGCTTCTCGAGGATTCCGGTCACCCGCGCACGGATCTCCACCTCGCGCGAGCCTTCGGCCTGGCCCACCGCCTCGAGCGAGACCGGTACCGAACGCGCCGTCGCCTTGATCACGGTTACCGCCATCGGTGGTGGAGCCGCGGTCACCGGACCTTTCCCTTCGCCCTCCTTCCCGCACGAGACCAGCGCAAGGCTGGCGATGCAAACGGCAATGGTGGTGCGCGAGGGATGGGCGCTCATGGAGGCGATCGGAATGACAACGGGGAATCGTTGGTGTGTATCTTACATACCTTCCAGAACGTATGTAAGATCGCCCAATGCGCCGCACCAAGGAAGAAGCCGCCCTGACCCGCGCCTCGATCGTCGAGGCCGGGCTCGCGTGCTTCGACCGCAACGGCATCGCCGGCACCACGCTCGAGGACATCGCCTCCGAGGCGGGCGTCAGCAAGGGAGCGGTCTACCACCACTTCGGTGGCAAACGGGCGATCCTGCACGAGATCCGCGAGCAGGTAGCCCTGCCGCTCCTCGACGCCGCCGACACCGCGCTCCTCCACCACGGGGAGTGCCCAGCCCTGGAGCGCATCGAGCGGTTCCTGGCGGGCGTGCTCGACAGCCTCGAGGGCGATGATCGCAAGTGCCGCGCGATGTCGGTGATGCTGTTCAAGTGCGAGTACGTGGACGAGCTGGCCGAGGAGCTCGCCGCGGGATTGAAGAACAACATCCGCCTCACCAGGGCTTTCGAGAGCGCCTACACCGCGGCGAAGAAGCAGAAACAGCTCGCGGCCGGCATCGACCCGGAAGTCGCGGCGCTCGGGACCGCGATGTTCTTCTCCGGGATGGTGCGGCTGTGGCTGCTGCACGCCCCACGCAGCCATTTCCGCAAGAACGCGCGGGCCGCCCTCACGGCCCACGTGCGCTCGCAACGAGCCTAGCGCTTCTCCCTCTGCCAGGGGAGGGCCGGGGACTTCTCCCTCTCCCCTGGGAGAGGGCCGGGGACTTCTCCCTCTCCCCTGGGAGAGGG
>JBBQBW010000036.1:0-10654 GCA_038318025.1 Burkholderiales bacterium
GCGCCGGTGAGCCCCGCGCTGCACCTCGGCGCCGACCGCGTGATCGTGGTGGGCACCGCGCGCATCCGCAACGACTCGCCCGAGCGCACCCGCGGCGACCACTACCCCACCCTCGCCCAGGTGGCGGGCCACGTGATGAACTCGATCTTCCTCGATAGCCTCGCAGTGGACCTGGAGCGTCTGCAGCGCATCAACCGCACCATCAGCTGCGTGCCCCAGGAGACGCTGCTGAAGATGGGGCTCACGCTGCACCACGTGGACGTGATGGTGCTCACCCCGTCGGAGCCGCTGGATGCGATCGCGGTGAAGCACGTGCGCAGCCTGCCGTGGCCGATCCGCTTCCTGCTGCGCAGCATCGGCGCGATGCGCCGCGGCGGCGCCAACCTCGCGAGCTACCTGCTGTTCGAGCGCGGCTACTGCCGTGAGCTGATCCAGCTCGGCTACGACGACACCATCAAGCGCCGCGAGGAGGTGGAAGCGTTCCTCGCCGGCGGCCTCTCCCCGGTGCCGGGCGCCTTCGCGCGCACCGTGCGCTTCATGGCCACCAGCTCCTCCGCTACCAAGGCGAATGCCGCGAACGAGGAAGCCTGAACGCCCGATGAATCGACCGCAGCCGCAGCGGCGAGCGGATTACCCGCACGCCATGCCGATCACGACGCGGTGGATGGACAACGATGCCTACGGGCACGTGAACAACGTCGTCTACTACTCGTATTTCGATACCGTGGTGAACACGTGGCTGATCGAGCGCGGGCTGCTCGAGGTGGAGACGAGCCCGGTGATCGGGCTGGTGGTGGAGACCGGCTGCCAGTACTTCGCGCCCCTCACCTTTCCTGAGAAGGTGACCGTGGCGATGCGGGTGGGGACGTTGGGGCGATCGAGTGTCCGCTACGAGATCGCGCTGTTCGGCGCCGGGGACACCGCCGCGGCGCAGGGGCACTTCATCCACGTGTACGTCGACCGGGTGACTCGCCGCCCGGTGAGCCTGCCCGATGACCTGCGCGCCGCCCTCTCGACCCTGCAGGTGACCCCACGATGAAGAAGACCACCCCGCTGTAACGGCACCACAGTTGCTCTGTGGTGGCGTTCCAGTGCACTCCGCGACGCTCAGGGCAGCAGGATTGAAGACCGCTTGGCAGCACCCCCGCCGCCCAGGGTCCTGGCAAGGAAAGCGGCGACCTCTTCCAGCTCTTCGCCGCACACCGAGTGCTGCATCGGCCACGTGTGCCACTCCACGTCGTAGCCCTTCGACTTGAGCTGTCCGCGAGACCGCTCCGCCAGCTGCAGCGGCACGATCGGATCCTGCGTGCCGTGGCCCATGAAGATGGGGGTGGCCTTGTTGGACCCGGAGCCTTCGGCCGCCAGCGAATCCTCGAGCGGCAGGTAGGTCGAGAGCGCCACGATCCCCGCCAGCCGTTGGGCGTGGCGCAGCCCCGCCTGCAGCGCGATGGCGCCACCCTGGGAGAAGCCGGCCAAAACGATCCTCGACGACTCCATGCCGCGGCTCCTCTCGCGCGCGATGAGCTGCTCGACCTGGCTTTGGGACTCGCGGATGCCGCCCTCGTCGGGCAGCCGCGCGATGTCGTTCATCTTGATGTCGTACCAGGCTCGCATCTGTTGGCCGCTGTTGATGGTGACCGGGCGCACCGGCGCGTGCGGGAAGATGAAACGAAGCGCGAAATCTTCCGGGATGGGCAGCTCGCGCACGACGGGGACGAAGTCCCAGCCGTCGGCGCCCAGGCCGTGCAGCCAGATGATGGTGCCGCGCGGCTCGGGGCCGGTGGCGAGTTCGATGTGCGGCAACAGGTCCAAGCTAGCTCCTCGGCGGGCGGATGGCGGATTTGGGGCGAAAGGCGCGCACGATCTCCTCGCGCGTCTCGATGTAGGGGCCGCCGATGAGGTCCACGCAATAGGGCACAGCGGCGAAGATGCCCGCCACCAGCGTCTTGCCCTCGGGGGTCTTCAACCCCTCGAGCGTCTCCCGGATCGACTTGGGCTGGCCGGGGAGGTTCAAGATCAGCGACTGCTTGCGGATCACGGCGACCTGGCGGGAGAGGATCGCGGTGGGGACGAACTCGAGGCTGATCCGGCGCATCTGCTCGCCGAAGCCGGGCATCTCGCGGTCGGCCACGGCGAGAGTCGCCTCCGGAGTCACGTCGCGCGCCGCGGGCCCCGTGCCCCCGGTGGTGATGACGAGGTGGCAGCCGCGCTCGTCCACCAGCTCCTTCAACGTGCATTCGATCACCGCCCGCTCGTCGGGAATGAGCCGGCGTTCGAAATGCAGGTCGTTCAGCAGCGTCTTCGCGAGCCACTCCTCCAGCGCGGGGATGCCCTCGTCGCGATACTCCCCCTGGGAGGCCCGGTCGCTCGTCGCCACCAGCCCCACGTGCAGCAGGTCCTGCTTCATGGTTGCCTTCCTCGTTCCTGCACCAGCGCGTTCACGAAATGGAACAGCTCGCGGAAGTGCTTCGGCGCGCGCTTCGCCTCGCGCTCCGATTGCGCGGCGCCGATCAGCGCGCGCAGCCGCCCCAGGTTCGCGTCGGGGTAGGCGTTGGCGAAACGTGCCGCGGCATCGGGATCCTCGAGGAGCTCGAGACGCCACTTCTCCGCCAGGTGGAAGAGGGCGTTGTCGCGCGCCGACGGCGCTTTGGTCTGCATCAGCTGCGCCACGATCGGCGCGGAGTCGATGTCGCGCATGATCTTGCCGATGTACTGCATCTGGCGGCGGATCGCTTCGTGTTTGTTGAATTTCTTGCACTCGAGCACCGCTTCGCGCAGGTTCTCGGGCAGGTCGAGGCGCCGGATCTGCTCCACCGAGAGCGCCACCAGCTCCTTGCCCACCACCTGCAGCGCGGTGGCCGCATTCTTGCGCCGCGTTCTGCTGATAAAATCGTCTTCGTCGTCCATATGCACCCGCCGTTTCAACCGCCGAGAGTTTAGAACCTTTCGGTGCCCGCAGGGTCCCCCATCCATGCCCGATCTGCCCGTCGTTGCCGCGGCACTGCCCCTTTCCAGCGAGGTCATGGCGGAGGTCGCCCGCCGTTGCCTCGAAACCTCGCGCCGCCTCGGAGCCTGCGATGCGGAAGTCGAAGTTTCCGCCGCCGTGGGCCAATCGGTCACCGTGCGCCGCGGCGAGGTCGAGACCGTCGAATACAACCGCGACAAGGGCATGGGCATCACCGTCTACTTCGGCCAGCGGCGCGGCAACGCCAGTACGTCGGACCTGTCGCCGGAAGCGGTCGATCGCACGGTGGAAGCGGCTTGCGCCATTGCGCGCCACACCGCGGAGGACACCGCGGCGGGCCTGCCGGAGCAAGGGCGGCTCTACCGCGGCAAGGCGCCGGACCTGGACCTCTTCCACCCGTGGGGCCTCACCGTGGAGGAGGCGATCGAGATTGCCCGCCGCGCCGAGGCGGCGGCGCTCGGGGTCGACAAGCGCATCACCAATTCCGAGGGCGCCACGGTCTCGGCCTACGATTCCGATTTCATCCTCGCCAACACCCGCGGGTTCCTCGACGGCTTTCCCAACTCCAAGTCGAGCCTTTCGGTCAGCGTCGTGGCCGAGGACCAGGGCGGGATGCAGCGCGACTACTGGTACAGCTCGCACCGCGACCACGCGCGCCTCGAGGATCCGGTCTCGGTCGGCCGCATCGCGGGTGAGCGCGCCGTGCGGCGCCTTGGCGCACGCCAGCTTCCCACCGGCGACGTGCCGGTGCTCTTCGAGGCCAACGTGGCCGGCAGCCTTGTCTCCCATTTTGTTGGCGCCGCCAGCGGCTCCGCGCTCTACCGCCAGTCCTCGTTCCTGCTGGATCGCCTGGGACAAGCGATCTTCCCGCCGTTCTTCGATCTGGTGGAGGATCCCTTCCTCCCCGCCGAAGGCGGCAGCGCCTACTACGACGCCGAGGGTGTCGCCACCGAGCGCCGCCGGATCATCGAGGGCGGAGTGCTGAAGGGCTGGTTCCTCTCTACGTACTCCGGCCGCAAGCTCGGCATGCCCAGCACCGGCAATGCGGGCGGCAACCACAACCTGATCGTCACCCCCGGGGAACTCGATTTCGCGGGCTTGGTGAAGAAGATGGGCCGCGGCTTCATCGTGACCGAGATGATGGGGCAGGGTGTGAACACCGTGACCGGCGACTACTCGCGCGGCGCCTCGGGTTTCTGGGTCGGGGCAGGCGAGATCCGCTTCCCGGTGGAGGAGGTCACCATCGCCGGCAACCTCCTCGACATGTTCAAGGGCATCGTCGCCGTGGGCAACGACGTGCTGGTGCGCGGCTCGAAGCACTGCGGCTCGATCCTCGTCGACCGCATGACGATTGCCGGCGAGTAAACGTCCCCCTCTCTGGGAGAGTGGCTGAGGCTTTGCCGCCCGTGATGCCCCGCTTCGGCGGGGCTTTGTCGTTCAAGCGGGATCCCATCGGCGTCCATCTGCGTTTCATCCGCGACTATCTGCGTTGCGCTTTTGACCTACCCGCCTGCAGGGCTTTTGTTTTGGGACCTCCGAGGGTAGGCTGGCACGGCATCCGGACTCGCGCACTCCCAGACCAACAATATTCAGAAGGATTCAAAGATGAGCCGCAGGAAATTCATCGGCGGGGCCGGCGCCGGCATGGCCGGCATTCTCGCCACCGCCACGGCCCCGGCGTTCGCCCAGGCCGCCCCCGAGATCAAGTGGCGCATGGCTTCGAGCTTTCCCAAGAGCCTGGACACGATCTTCGGCGCGGCCGAGATCGTCGCCAAGCGGGTCGCCGCCGCCACCAACAACAAGTTCCAGATCCAGGTGTTCGCCTCCGGCGAGGTGGTTCCGGGCCTGGCGGTCGCCGACGCGGTGCAGAACGGCACCGTGCAGTGCGGCCACACCGCGCCGTACTACTACGTCGGCAAGGATCCCACCTTTGCCTTCGGTACTGCGGTTCCCTTCGGCCTCAACGCGCGCCAGTTCAACGCCTGGTGGTACGTGGGCGGCGGCGATGCGATCTATAACGATTTCCTGAAGGAATACGGCATCCACTCGCTGCTGTGCGGCAACACCGGCGCGCAGATGGGCGGCTGGTACAGGAAGGAGATCAAGACCGTGGCCGATTTGAAGGGCCTGAAGTTCCGTGTCGGCGGCTTCGCCGGCCAGGTGCTCTCCAAGCTGGGCGTGGTGCCCCAGCAGATCGCCGGCGGTGAGATCTACCCGGCGCTCGAGAAAGGCACCATCGACGCAGCCGAGTGGGTCGGCCCCTACGACGACGAGAAGCTCGGCTTCGCCAAGGTCGCCAAGTTCTACTATTACCCCGGATGGTGGGAGGGCGGCCCCGCGCTGCACACCTTCGTGAACCAGAAGGCGTGGAACGAGCTGCCGAAGGACTACCAGGCGATCCTCGAGGCGGCGTGTTTCGAGGGTAACGCGATGATGCTGGCGCGCTACGACGCGGGCAACCCGGCCGCACTCAAGCGCCTGGTGGCGGGCGGCACGCAGCTGCGCGCCTTCCCGAAGCCGGTGATGGAGGCCTGCTACAAGGCGGCGATGGCGCTCTACGCCGAGACCGCGGCCAAGAACGCCAAGTTCGCCAAGGTCCGGGACCACCAGTTCAAGTTCCTGGAGGAGCAGGTGCTGTGGTTCCGCGTGGCCGAAGGCAACTACGACACCTTCATGCAGACCGGGCGGCGGGCTCCGGCCGCACCCGCTGCGGCACCGAAGAAGTCTTAGGCTTCTACGACGACAAGGCCCCGCTTCGGCGGGGCTTTGTCGTTCAGGCGGGTCGCCTTTGACTTACTTCTTGCCTTCCAAGTCCTTCATGAGGTCGGAGGCCGCCTCGTCGTCGGTCCGGGTGGGCGCATCCTGCTGCAGCTCGATCTTCACCTTGTCCAGGTCCACGTCGAGCGGCTGGTCGAGGAACATCGTGACCTGCTTCGGGAACGCCATCACCAGCGCCACCAGGATCAGCTGCAGTCCCACGAACGGAAGCGCTCCCCAGTAGATGTCGGAGCTCTTCACTTCCTTCGGCGCCACGCCGCGCAGGTAGAAGAGCGCGAAGCCGAACGGCGGGTGCATGAACGAGGTCTGCAGGTTCACGCACAGCATCACCCCGAACCAGATCAGCGCCGCGTCCTCGCCCACGACCGGCGTGAGGAGCGTCTTGGCGATCGGCGCCAGCAGCGGCACCAGGATGAAGACGATCTCGAAGAAGTCGAGGAAGAACGCGATGAAGAACACGAACAGGTTCACCACGATCAGGAACCCCCACACGCCGCCAGGGATGCCGGTCAACAGGTGCTCGAGCCACGGGCCGCCGTTGACACCCTGGAACACGACCGAGAAGCAGGTGGACCCGATCAGGATGAAGATCACCATGGCGGTGAGGCGCATGGTCATCTCGAAGGCGCGCTTGATGAGGGAGCGCAGCTCTGGAATGGCGGCGCTGCGCACCAGCAGCCACACGATGGCGGCGTAGAACACGGCAATCGCGACCTGGAAGGGCAGCGACTTGAAGGCGTAGATGCCGATGATCGCGGCGATGCCTGCGGCAACGAGGCCCCAGACGAAGACCCGGTGGCTGGCGAGCCCCAGCCTCGGATGGCGGATGGTGGCGAGCACCAGCGCGCCGACAGTTCCCATTGCGCCGCTCTCGGTGGGAGTGGCAAGGCCCATCAGCATGGTGCCAAGCACCAGGAAGATGAGCACACCCGCCGGAATGATCCCCAGCAGGCACTTCTTCCACAGCGCCCAGCCTTGCAGCGCGCGGTCCGCCGTCGGTATGCCAGGTACCCACTCGGGCTTGAAGACGCTGAGGGCGAACGTGAAGAGCGCGAAGAGCCCGATCTGCAGCAGCGACGGTCCCCAGGCACCGAGGTACATGTCGCCCACGGACTTGCCGAGCTGGTCGGCCAGCACGATCAGCACCAGCGAAGGCGGGACCAGCTGCGTGATGGTGCCGGAGGCGGCGAGCACCCCCGTGGCATACCGCATGTTGTACTTGTATCGCATCATCACCGGGAGCGCGATGAGCCCCATGGCGATCACCTGGGCCGCGACGGTGCCGGTGATGGCGCCGAGGATGAAGCCCACCAGGATCACCGAGTAGCCGAGGCCTCCCGGCAACGGGCCGAAGAGCTGCCCCATGGAGTCGAGCATGTCCTCGGCGAGGCCGCATTTCTCGAGGATCGCGCCCATGAAGGTGAAGAACGGGATCGCCAGCAGCAGCTCGTTGGAGAGCTGGCCGAAGATGCGCGAGGGAATGGCCTGCAGGAACTCCACCGGGAAGAAGCCCAGGTGCACGGCGAGTGCCCCGCACGCGATGCCGAGCGCCGAGAGGGTGAAGGCGACCGGGTAGCCGATCAGCATGAAGAAGATGAGCCCGGCGAACATCACCGGCGGGAACATCTCCAGCGAGATCATTGCAGCGGCCTTTCGTAGTGGGTCACGTACCTCACGTCACCGCGCAGCGACGCGGCGCGCTTGATGATCTCCGAGATGCCCTGCAGCGCCACCAGCGTGAAGCCGAGCGGCACCAGGAACTTGACCGGCCAGCGCAGCAGGCCGCCCGCGTTGCCCGACATCTCGTTGATCGAGAACGACTGCATGAAGAAGGGCCACGAGTACCAGGTGATGGCGAGCATCGAGGGCACGAGGAACACCGCGGTGCCGATGAGATCGAGCCATTCCTTGCCGCGCTCCGACAGGTGCGCGTAGACGATGTCCACGCGCACGTGCTCGTTCATGCGCAGCGTGTGGCTCGCGCCGAACATCACGATGGCGGCGAAGAGGTACCACTGGATCTCAAGCCACGCGTTGGACGAGAGGTCGAAGGCGTAGCGCGTCATCGCGTTGCCGGCGCTGATGAGGCAGGCCAGCAGCACCAGCCAGTTGGCCAACACCCCGAGGCGATCGTTGACCGCGTCGATGACTCTGGAGATCCGGATCAGGAAGCCCACGGTGCCTCACGCGGTGTCAGGGTGAGGCGATTATAGGGTTGCCATGGGGGAGCGTGATAAAATTCTCTGAACATCAAGGACTTCCGACTCATGTTCCCAGATTCAGCCACCATCGCCGCCACCGATCCCCAGCTCTGGAGCGCGATCCAGGATGAGTTCAAGCGCCAGGAGGATGGCATCGAGCTGATCGCCTCCGAGAACTATGCCAGTCCCGCGGTGCTCGCCGCCCAGGGCAGCGTGCTCACCAACAAGTACGCCGAAGGCTACCCGGGCAAGCGCTACTACGGCGGGTGCGAATTCGTCGACGTAGCCGAGGCCCTCGCCATCGAGCGGGTGAAGAAGCTCTTCGGTGCGGAGTACGCCAACGTCCAGCCCCACTCCGGCTCGCAGGCCAACCAGGCGGTCTACATGTCGATGTTGAAGCCGGGGGACACCATCCTCGGCATGTCGCTCGCCCATGGCGGCCACCTGACCCATGGCGCGTCGGTCAACATCTCCGGCAAGCTCTACAACGCCATCCCCTACGGCCTCGACGCCAACGAGGTGCTGGACTACGACCAGGTGCGCTCGCTCGCGAAGGAGCACCAGCCGAAGATGATCGTGGCCGGGGCATCGGCCTACTCGCTGCGCACCGACTGGAAGAAATTCCGCGACATCGCCGACGAGGTGGGAGCGCTCCTCTTCGTCGACATGGCGCACTACGCGGGGCTCGTCGCCGCCGGCGTCTATCCCAGCCCCGTGGGCATCGCCGACTTCGTCACCAGCACCACCCACAAGACCCTGCGCGGCCCGCGCGGCGGCATCATCCTCGCCGCCGCCCAGCACGAGAAGGCGCTCAACTCCAGCATCTTCCCCGGCATCCAGGGCGGGCCGCTGATGCACGTGATCGCCGCCAAGGCGGTGGCGTTCCACGAAGCGCTGCAGCCCAGCTTCAAGGCCTACCAGCAGCAGGTGCTCGACAATGCCCAGGCGATGGCCACCCAGCTCATCCAGCGCGGGCTGCGCATCGTTTCCGGTCGCACCGAGAGCCACCTGTTCCTCGTCGACCTGCGCGCCAAGAAGACCACCGGCAAGGAAGCCGAGGCGGTGCTGGGCCAAGCCCACATCACCGTCAACAAGAACGCCATCCCCAACGACCCCGAGAAGCCCTTCGTCACCAGCGGCGTGCGCATCGGCTCGCCCGCCATGACGACGCGCGGCTTCGGCAAAGCCGAGGCGCTGGTGGTGGCCGACGTCATCGCCGACGCGCTCGAGGCGGGCGGCGACGCGAAGCGGCTGGCGGAAGTCGGCGCGCGCGTGAACGAGCTGTGCGCCCGCTTTCCTGTGTACGGCCCGGCCATGAGGGCGAGTTATGGGCACAAGTGATTTTCTCCCTCTCCCCTGGGAGAGGGCCGGGGAGAGGGTCGCAAATCTCCCTCTCGTTTGGGAGAGGGTCGCAAATCTCCCTCTCCCTTGGGAGAGGGCCGGGGAGAGGGTAATGCGACCCTCCCCCTATCCCCTCCCACTCCGAGGCCGGAGCCCGAGGGAGGGGGGATTCCGTGGGGAGAGGGTCGTGCCATGAAATGCCCCTTCTGCAGCGCCGAGGACACCCAGGTGATCGACTCGCGCGTCTCGGAGGAGGGCGACTCCATCCGTCGCCGCCGCCGCTGCCAGGTGTGCAACAAGCGCTTCACCACGTACGAAACGGCCGAGTTGCGCATGCCGCAGATCGTGAAGACCGACGGCGTGCGTGAAGACTTCTCGTCGGCGAAGCTGCGCACCGGATTCCAGCGCGCGCTCCACAAGCGCCCCGTCACCACCGAGCTCGTGGATGCCGCCATCACCCGCATCGAGCAGAAGATGCTGGCCCTGGGGGAGCGCGAGGTCGACTCGCGTCGCCTGGGCGAGATGGTGATGGAGGAGCTGCGCAAGCTGGACAAGGTCGCCTACATCCGCTTCGCTTCCGTCTACCGCAGCTTCTCCGACGTGGACGACTTCCGCGACGCGATCCGGGAAGTTCGCGAGAAGTGACGCTCGTCGCCCCGGGCATCGTGGCGTGGCGATGGCCCGGGGCCCAATTTCCATGACCGCCTTCTCCGCCCTAGACCACGCCTTCATGGAGCGTGCCCTCGCGCTCACCGCGCGCGGCCGGGACACTTCAACGCCGAATCCCAACGTGGGCTGCGTCATCGCCAAGGCCGGCCGCATCATCGGCGAGGGCTGGCACGAGCGCGCGGGCGAGCTGCATGCCGAGGCGCGGGCGCTGGCTGCGTGCCGGGAATCTGCCGAGGGTGCCACCGCTTACGTGACGCTCGAGCCCTGCGCCCACCAGGGCCGGACCGGCCCGTGCACCGAGCGCCTCATCGCCGCGAAGGTGGCGCGGGTCGTGGCCGCGATCGAGGACCCGTTTCCCGAGGTGAGCGGCCGGGGCTTCGCGCGGCTTCGCGAAGCGGGCATCCAGGTCGAGAGCGGCCTCCTGGCCGCCGAAGCGAAGGAAGCGCATCGTGGCTTCCTGTCGCGCATTCGCCGCGGGCGCCCGTGGCTGCGCATCAAGGCGGCGTCCTCGCTCGATGGCCGCGTGGCCCTCGCCAATGGCGAGAGCCAATGGATCACCGGCGAGGAGGCGCGGCGCGACGTGCATGCGCTTCGCGCCCGCTCCTGTGCGATGCTGACCGGTATCGGCACGGTGCTGAAAGACGATCCGCAGCTCAACGTGCGCCACGTTCCGTGCTCCCGCCAGCCGCGCCCGGTGCTG
>JBBQBW010000037.1:0-10575 GCA_038318025.1 Burkholderiales bacterium
ACCACCGCGGACGCGCGCTCGTCTTCGACTCCCACGCGGAGATGTCGGCGCGCATCCACGACCCGGCACTGGAGGTGGACGAGGACACGGTCCTGGTGCTTCGCCACGCCGGCCCCGTCGGCGCCCCGGGCATGCCCGAGTGGGGAAACCTGCCCATTCCGAAGAAGCTCCTGGAGCGCGGCGTGCGCGACATGGTGCGGGTGTCGGATGCGCGCATGAGCGGCACCCACTACGGCACCTGCGTGCTGCATGTAGCGCCGGAAGCGGCCGTTGGCGGCCCGCTCGCGCTGGTGCGCACGGGAGACGCGATCGAGCTGAACATCGAGGCGCGCCGCCTGCACCTCGACGTCGACGAGGCCGAGCTCGCCCGGCGGCGAGCGGCGTGGAAGCCGCCGGCGCGCGTCTACGAGCGCGGCTTCGCGCGCCTCTACGTCGATCACGTGACGCAGGCCGACCGCGGCTGCGATTTCGACTTTCTCATGGGCACCTCGCCCACCCCGGAACCCCCCATCTACTAGAGCCCATGGATCCCTTCGAGAACCCGTTCCGCAGTCTCCTTGCCCGCCAGCAGATCCCGCTGGGCACGTGGCTCATGTCAGGCGCGCCCGCCACCGCCGAGGCGCTGGGATGCCTGGGATTCGACTGGCTGGTGATCGACATGGAGCACGTGCCCATCGATTACAAGGACGCCTGCCACATCCTGCAGGCGATCGGGTCCACGAAGGCCGTTCCCGTGATTCGCCTCGCCTGGAACGACCCGGTGCTCGCGAAGCGCGCCCTCGACATCGGCGCCCAGGCGCTCATGTTCCCGTTCGTGCAGAACGCGGAGGAGGCGAGGCGCGCCGTGGCCTCTACGCGCTACCCCTCCCCCGACGAGCCTTATCCGGGCATGCGCGGCTACGCCGCCATGCACCGGGCGAGCCGCTACACGACGGCCGCCGATTACGGCAAGCGCGCAAATGACGGCATCTTCCGCATGATCCAGCTCGAAACGCCGGCGGCGATCGAGCGCCTCGAGGAGATCGCCACCGTGGACGGCGTGGACGCGATCTTCATCGGCCCGGGCGACCTCTCCTCGGCCCTCGGCGTCATCGGCAACGTGGCCCATCCATCGGTGCAGGCGGCGCTGAAGGACGCCGCGGAGCGCACGCGCAAGGCCGGCAAGCTCATCGGCACGGTCGGGCCGACCCCGGAAATGGTCAAGGACTTCATCGGCTGGGGTTACGACTTCGTCGCAGTAGCCTCCGACATGGGCATGATGATGCGCCAGGCCAACCAGTTCCTCGCGGCGATCAAGCCCGCACTGACCAAGACACTGGGCACCGGGGCCTATTGATGTCGGGCATCGCCTTTTCGAAGGTCGTCAAGGCCTACGAAAGCGGCCCGCAGGTCGTCCATGGCGTTGACCTCGAGATCGGCCGCGGCGAGTTCGTCGTGTTCGTGGGCCCGTCGGGCTGCGGCAAGTCGACGCTCCTGCGCATGGTGGCGGGGCTGGAGAGCGTGAGCAGCGGGACGATCTCCATCGAGGGGCGGGTCGTGAACGACCTGCCACCCCGCGAGCGCGACATCGCCATGGTCTTCCAGGACTACGCGCTCTATCCGCACAAGAACGTCTTCGAGAATCTCGCCTTCGGCCTTCGCCTCAGAAAGCTTCCGCAGGCCGAGATCCGCAGCCGCGTGAACGACGCGGCCGCCATCCTCCAGATCGGGCACCTCCTCGAGCGCAAGCCCCGCGCCCTCTCCGGCGGGCAACGCCAGCGGGTCGCCATGGGGAGGGCCATCGTTCGCCAACCCCAGGCCTTCCTGTTCGACGAACCGCTCTCCAATCTGGACGCGCAACTGCGTGCCGAGATGCGAACCGAGATCAAGAAGCTCCATCAGCGCCTCGCCGCGACCACGATCTACGTGACGCACGACCAGGTCGAGGCCATGACGCTCGCACAGCGCATCGTCGTGCTCTCGGCCGGGCGCATCATGCAGGTGGGCACGCCCGACGAGATCTACAACCGGCCGCGGTCGCGCTTCGTGGCCGGCTTCACGGGGTCACCGCCGATGAACTTCCTTGCCGGGCGCGTCGCCGAATCCGCGGGCGAAGTCTTGGTCACGCTCGGCGAGGGCGGCGCGGCACTCGCCCTTCCGCCGGCACGCAGCGCTCGCTTTCGCGCGCTCGCGGGCCGGGAAGTGACGCTCGGCATCCGACCCGAGGACATCCGACTCGCGCGGGCCGCCGAAAGCGATCAGGCCCTCGAGGCGAAGATCGTGGTCGTGGAGCCGCTTGGCGCGGAGACGCTGCTCACGCTCGCCGCGCGCGGCGGCGAGTTCGTCGCGCGAGTGGCCCCGGATGCCTCGCTGGCGCCGCAGGCGCCGGTCCAGGCCTGGATCGACATGACCAAGGTGCACGTCTTCGATCCCGGGAGCGGCGACGCGCTCGTCGTCGACTGACGACCATGCGCCGGGCCTTCCGCCTCTTCGCCGCCGCCGCCGCGCTTTCGCTCGCCGCCGCGCACGCCGAGGTCAACCTGAAGGTCTATGTCGGCGGGCAGCAGCGGCCGGACATCATGCGCGCCCTCTTCGCCGAGTACATGGCGGCGAATCCCGGCGTCAAGGTGTCGCTCGAGGTGGGCGGGGCCTCGTCGGACCTGCACCAGAAGTACCTCAACATGGTGCTCACGGCGAAGGACACGACGCTCGACGCCTTTCTCATCGACATCGTCCGGCCGGCGCAATTCGCGGCCGCCGGGTGGGCCGAGCCCCTCAATGACTACCTCGGCGCGGATCTCGAGTCCGTGATGTCCCGGTATTTGCCCGCGTACCGCGCCGCCAACACCATCAACGAAAAGGTGATCGCGCTGCCCGCGCTCGCCGATGCGATGTTTCTTTTCTACCGCAAGGACCTCCTCGAGAAGTACGGCGAGAAGCCTCCCGCCACGTGGCCGGAACTCGCGAGAGTCGCGAAAAAGATCCAGGCGGGCGAAGGCGATCCCGGCCTGCAGGGCGTGAGCTTCCAGGGCAAAGCCATCGAGGGCGCGGTCTGCACGTTCCTGCTTCCCTACTGGAGCCAGGGCGGCGAGATCATCCGTGACGGCCGGCTCGACTTCGACCGGACCAAAGCGGAGGCGGGGCTCGCCATGTGGCTCGGGCTGGTGAAGGACGGCGTGGCCAAGCCGAACGTTTCCGAAGTGGCTACCGACGACACCCGCAAGGAGTTCCAGGCGGGGAAGGTGATCTTCGCTGTCGGGTGGGGCTACGCCTGGGACCACTTCCAGAAGGGGGCGGGCACCAAGGTCGCCGGCAAGGTGGGCGTTACGACGCTGCCAGCCATGCCGGGCGGCGAGCCCGTTTCCTGCATGGGCGGCTGGAACTGGGCGGTGTCGGCGTTCGGCCGGAACAAGCCGGAGTCGGTGAAGCTCGTGCGCTGGCTCTCCAGCCCGTACGTCTCGCGCGAGCTCGCCATTCGGGGCTCGTTCCACCCGGCCTTCCCCGAGGTGTACGAGGATCCGAAGGTGCTCGCCGCAGTGCCGTGGTTCCGCGATGCGCTGCCGGTCGTCGCGTCCGCGCGATCGCGTCCCGTGACGCCGGTGTACAAGCAGGTTTCCGACGCGCTGCGGTTCAATACCAACACGGTGATGGCCGGCGTGAAGACGCCGGCCCAGGCCCTCGACGAAATCGAGCAACGCATCGGGTGGGCCCTGCGGCGGTGAGCGCTCGCCCCATCCTTGCGCGCCTGGCCGATCCATCGGAGAAGACTCTGGCGCTGCTCCTCCTCGCGCCGGCGGCCATCCTGATCCTCGCCATCGTCGCCTGGCCGGTGGCGAAACTGCTTCTCAACAGCGTCATGGACGTGCGCCTCTCGCAGGGGCTGCCGGTGAAGTTCGTCGGGCTCGAGAACTACGCGGCAGCACTCTCCGACGCCATGTTCTGGCGCGCGGTGCGCAACACGCTCGTGATCGTCGTCGTGACCGTCCCGGGGGCGCTCGTCGTGGGCCTTGGGCTCGCGCTCCTAGCGAACCTGCCGTTCCGCTCGCGCGGGCCGATCCGCCTGGCGCTTCTTCTTCCGTGGGCGACGCCGCTCGCCTTTACGGGCCTGATCTTCGCCTGGTTCTTCCACAGCGAGTATGGCCTCGTGAACGACCTGCTTCGCCGGGCAGGGCTCGCACCGCAGATCTGGTTCAACTCGCCCGCACTTACTCTCGCGGCGATCTGCATCGCGACGATCTGGAAGACCTCGTCCTTCATGGCACTGATCCTGCTCGCCGGGCTGCAGACGATCCCCGCCTCGCTCTACGAGGCCGCCGAGGTGGATGGCGCGTCCGCGTGGACGAAGTTCCGCGAGGTCACGCTGCCGCTGCTCGTGCCCTCGATGCTGGTGGCGCTCATCTTCCGCACCCTGACCGCGATCCAGTCCTTCGACATCCCGGTGAGCATGCCCGGACCGGGCGAGGAGACGGCCACGCTCGCCATGTACATCCAGCAGCAGGCCGTCGACTACCTCGACCTGGGCTACGGTTCGGCCGTCGCCGTCTTCATGTTCCTGCTGTCGATGGCGACGACCTGGGTCTACCTGCGCCACATCCGCGGAGGAAACCGATGAAAGCCGCGAGCAGCGGGGCGGCCCTGCGCTGGTTCGCGGCGGCGATCGTCCTCGTGAACGGTTTCTTTCCGGCGCTCTGGATCCTCGCCACGTCGTTCAAGAACGAGGTCGAGCTCACGGCGAAACCGATCACCTACTGGCCGCAGAACCCGGTCATCACCAACTACGTAGCGGCCTTCCGCGACCAGCCGCTGCCCACCTATCTCCTCAACAGCGCGATCGTCGCGCTGCTGGCGATGGCGCTCTCGCTCCTGGTGAGCGCGCTCGCGGCCTACGCGATCGCGCGCCTGAACCTGCGCCACCGCAACTTGATCCTCACGCTGATCATCGCGGTGTCGATGTTCCCGCTGGTGACGCTCATGGTGCCGCTCTTCGAGATCATGCGCGGGCTGAACCTGCTGAACAGCTACTGGGCGCTCGTCTTGCCGTACACGGTGCTCAACCTGCCGGTCTGCACGCTCGTCCTCGTGAGCTTCTTCCAGGAAATTCCGCGCGACCTGGAGAACGCCGCGATGATCGACGGCTGCACCAGGCTGGGCGCGCTGTTTCGCGTCGTGGTGCCCCTGGCCGCGCCGGGCGTGTTCACGGCGGGCACGCTCGCCTTCGTGAACGCCTGGGACGAGTTCCTGCTCGCACTCTCCTTCAACGCGGCAGTCGCCTACCGCACGCTGCCGGTGGGTATCCAGATGTACCAGGGCGAGTTCGCCTTTCCCTGGCCGACGATCTCCGCCGCCCTGGTGATTGGCATGGTGCCGGTCGTGATCGTGATCCTGATCTTCCAGGAGCGCGTGGTGAGCGGGCTCACGGCGGGCGGAATCAAGGGGTAGGCACGCAATGACTGAGGAGGGATTCGGGCAGGCGCGTTTCCGGCGGTTCGGCTCGCTTGCTTTCGAAGGCGCCAGCGCCGCCGTCGCCCGCTTCCGCGCCGAGGGCATGCTGCTGGAAGCCTCGTCCCACGCCGAGGGGATCCTGCGCCTTCGAATCGGCGAGGCGACGCTCCCCGACTACGGCCTGCTCGCGGTTGCCCATCCCGAGGGGTGCCTCGCCGTGGTTCCGGTGGACGGCGGATGGCGGATCGACGCGGGCGAACTTTCGCTCCTGCTCCTGCCCGACCCGGTGCGGATCGAGCTGCTGCACCGTGGACGGAGCGTGCTCGCCTCGATCACCGACCAGCACTTCCGCGGCCGGACGCGCTTGCCGGCCTTCGGACTCGAGGAGGGCGAACCGCGCCGCTGGTGCGGGGCGTTTGCCCTGGAGAGCGGCGCGGCGGTCTACGGCTTCGGCGAGAAGTTCGGCCCGCTCGACAAGCGCGGCCAGCTCGTTCGCGGACGCACCGAGGACGCGCTGGGCGTGAACACGGAGCTCTCCTACAAGAACATCCCCTTCTGCTGGAGTCCCGACGGCTGGGGACTCCTCGCCCACACGCCGGGAATCGTGCGCCACGGCGCCGGGTACCCGCAGTGGTCGCACCGCACGCTCGTGCTTGAGGTGGAAGACGAGGCGCTCGACCTCTTTCTTTTCGCGGGCGACCCCGCCGCCATCCTCGAGCGCTTCACCCACCTCACGGGGCGGCCTGCGGTCCCGCCGCTCTGGAGTTTCGGCATGTGGCTATCGCGCGCCTACTACAAGGTGCCACAGGACGCGATCGACGCCGCGAAGGAGGTGCGCCGGCGCGCCATCCCCTGCGACGTCATCACGATCGACGGCCGTGCGGCGTGGGATGTCCGCACGCGCTTCGCGTTCGAGTGGGATCCGGCGCGCTACGACGATCCGCGGCGCATCATCGGTGAGCTGCACGCGCAGGACCTCAGGGTCTGCGTCTGGGAGTACCCGTACGTCTCGGTCCACAGCCCGCTCTTCGGCGAGCTCGAGGCGAAGGGGTGGCTCCTGCGCAAGCGCGACGGCGGCGCGTTCGTCTTCGACTGGGTGAAAGATCCCTCGGACGATCCCTTCGGCAAGGTCCTCACGCCGCTTCCGCCGTCAGGCGCCCTCGATTTCACGCATCCGGACGCGGCGAGATACTGGGGCGAGCGCCACGACGAGCTCTTCGACGATGGAATCGATGTGATCAAGACCGACTTCGGCGAACAGGTCGAGGAAGACATGGTCGCGCACAACGGCGACACGGGGCGGCGGCTGCACAACGTCTACCCGCTGCTCTACAACCGCTGCGTGTTCGAGGCCACGCAGCGCTACAACGAGGCCCACGGCCGCGGCGCGCCCATGGTCTGGGGCCGCGACGGCTTCATCGGTTCGCAGCGCTACCCCATCCAGTGGGGCGGCGATCCGCAGTCCGACTGGGAAGGCATGGCGGCGAGCATCCGCGGCGGCCTGGGATACGGCCTCACCGGCGTGCCTTACTACGCCACCGACGTCGGCGGCTTCTACGGTGCCGAGCAGCCGAGCGCGGAACTGTTCCTGCGCTGGACGGCGAACGCGATCTTCTGCTCGCACTTCCGCTACCACGGAATCGGCGCGCGCGAGCCCTGGGCGTTCGGCGCCGAGGCGGAGGAGATCGCGAGGAAGCTCCTCGCGTTCCGCTACCGGCTGATCCCCTACCTCGTCGGCGCTTCGGAGGAGGCGGCGCGCTCGGGGCTTCCGGTGATGCGCGCGATGGCGCTTGCCTTCCCGCACGACCGTGCGGCCCGAGCCTTCGAGCTCCAGTATCTGCTGGGCGAGGCGTTGCTGGTCGCGCCCATCATCCGTCCCGGCGGAGAGGTTGAGGTCCATTTCCCCTCGGGGGAGGCGTGGCACGACCTGGAGACCGGCGAGCGCATCGAGGGCGGGCAGACGCGGCTCGTCAAGCGGTCGCTGGGCGAACTTCCGGCGTGGGGACGCGAGGGACACGTGCTCTGCCTGGGAAGGGCGGTGCAGCACACCGGCGAGATCGACTTAGCTTCCCCCGTGGAGGAGGCGCGGGTCTTCGGCGTGCCCAGGCATCTGCCCTGCGTCATGGCGGGCGCGGTCACCGCCAGCTTCGGGCCGCAGGGGGCTTGGCTGCACGGCGTGAGCGTCGCGCAGTGCTCACTCAGCGCGGGCCTTCGCGCGCGCGACGGCGGTGAGGGACGCGTCTTCGTCGAATGGGCAACCTAGGCCATATGCCGGCTGCAGAGCAGGTCGAGCTGGCGGCCGGCGAATGCCGCGTTTTCGTCTGTCCCGGCACCGGCGGTGCCATCGCGCGCTTCGCGTGGCGGGATGCCGACATCCTCCGGCGCGCCCCGGACGAGGCGATCGCCGGGGGAACCGTGCGCCAGATGGGCTGCTATCCCCTGGTGCCCTATTCGAACCGCATCGGCCAGGCGCGCCTTCGTTTCGGGACGGAAGAGTACGCGCTCCAACCGAACCTCCCGCCCGAGCCGCACGCGCTGCACGGCGTGGGGTGGAGCAGGTCGTGGAAAGTCGCGCGGCGATCGGCATCGACCGCGCGGCTCGAGCTGGCGCACGAACCCGACGCGGACTGGCCTTTCGCGTTCGAGGCGAGCCAGTCGATCTCGCTTGACAGGGAGGGGCTTTCGCTCGCCCTCGAGCCGGTGTCCCACGTGATCGACGCGTACGCGCTCGCCGCCTCCGGCCACGCGGGCACCGGCATGCGGGTGCTGGCCCCTGGCGAGGCGCTGCGCGCTTCGATGCGAATCGGGGTTGGGTCCGAGTGCTCCCCATGAACGCCCCGCTCGACCTGGGCGAGGCGCGCCTGGTCCTCGACGCCCGCGCAATGCTCGCGGAATGTCCATTGTGGTCCGTGCCGGAGCAGCGGCTTTACTGGGTCGACATCTCCGGGCGCGCCATCCATCGCTTCGATCCGGCCGCCGGCACGGACGAGCGATGGGACATGCCCAGCGAGCCGGGGTGCATCGCGTTCGCGCGCGAAGGCGCCCTCGTGGCCGCGCTGCGCGACGGGTTCCACCGGTTCGAACCGGCGACGGGGGCATTGCGCAGGATCGCCGATGCGCCTTACGACACCGGCCGGATGCGCTTCAACGACGGTCGCTGCGATGCAGCGGGCCGCTTCTGGGCTGGCGCGATGTTCGAGGCGCGCACAGCGCAGGCCGCCTCCATGTACTGCCTCGAAAATGGTGCCGTGCGCGAAGCCTGGGGTCCGGCAAACGGGTTGGGCGTGCGCGTGAGCAACGGGCTCGCCTTTGGCCTCGACGGGCGGAGTCTCTTCCAGTCGGACACGCCAAATCACGTGATCTACCGGTTCGACTTCGATATCGCATCGGGCGAAACCGGCAACCGGCGCGTGTTCGCGCGCGCGCCCGACAACCGTGCCTCGCCCGATTACGGCGGCCGGCCCGATGGCGCAGCGGTGGACAGCGAGGGCGGCTACTGGAGCGCGCAGTACGAGGGTGCGCGCGTGCTGCGCTACGGCCCGGGCGGCGAGGTGCTTGCCGTGGTCCGCGTGCCGGCGAGGCGCTGCACGATGGTCGCCTTCGGTGGCGCGGATCTGCGCACGCTCTTCATCACCACCGCGCGCGAAGGCGCCGCGGAGGCGGAGCTCGCGACGCATCCCCATGCCGGGGGGATCTTCGCCTGCGACGTCGCCGTCGCCGGCCTTCCCGAGCCACACTATTGCGGAGACTGACCCATGGACATGCTCGCGCCCCCCGCTACCTATCCCAGCCTTTCCGACCGCGTGGTCTTCGTTTCGGGCGGCGCGGCCGGCATTGGCGCCGCCTTCGTCGAGGCGTTCGCCGCGCAAGGTGCGAAGGTCGCCTTCTGCGACATCGCCCGGGAGGAGGGCCGCGCTCTCGCCGCGCGCCTCGCGGGCGGCCGCCACGCGCCGCACTTCCACGACTGCGACGTTCGCGACGTGGCCGCGTACCAGGACTGCCTGGCCGCCGTCGGGCGCGATCTGGGCACCGTGCGCGTGCTGGTGAACAACGCGGGCAACGACACTCGCCACACGCTCGCTGAACTCACGCCGCAGTACTGGGATGAATGCCTCGCGCTCAACCTGCGCCATCACGTGTTCGCGATCCAGCAGGTGGCGCCGGGCATGGCCGGCGGCGGCGGCTCGATCATCAACCTGGGCTCGGTCGCCTGGATGCGCGGGCGACCGCAGCTGGTGGGCTACACCGCCTCGAAGGCGGCCATCGCCGGCATAACACGCACGCTGGCGCGCGAACTGGGCGAAGGCAACATCCGTGTGAACGCCCTGGTGCCGGGGGCGGTCGTCACGCCGCGACAAAGCGCGCTGTGGCGCACGCCTGACGAGGACCGCCGTTTCATCGAGGCGCAGTGCCTGAAGTTCCGGCTGGAGCCCGCTCACCTGGCGCGAGTCGCCCTCTTTCTCGCCTCCGACGACGCCGCGGCGATCACCGGGCAGAGCATCGTCGTTGACGCGGGGCTCGCGCAGGTATCGGTGGCCGGCTAGCTGTGATTTCTACGACCGTTGTTCGTGGGGGCGCTGTCGCGGGTATCGCCGATGATTCCTCAGCCTGCCGGGCCCCTGCCCGTTCTCCTCGTACCCGGTTGGAGTACCAGCCCACGTAGCGCACCAGGTGCTGCCGGCAAGAGGGGGCGAAATCGACATGGATTCATGCTCGCCCCGGAGCCTCGACCGGCCTTTGTCCAGGATCAAGCTCCGCGCGTTCGAATGCCCGAAGATGGCCTTGGGATACTCAGCTATACCGAGAGGGTAACCAATGCCGGACGTAGCGCAGCAGGCCCAGGGCTTCGAGATCGTCGCGCGGGAGGATTTCTCCGAGGCGACCTACCTCCTCGAGGTGCGCCATCCGATGATGGCGCGCGCCGCGCGTCCCGGCCAGTTCGCCATCGTGATGCGGAGCGAACACGGCGAGCGCATCCCCCTCACCCTCGCCGACTTCGATGCCGCGAAGGGCACGGTCACCTTCGTGATCCAGGCCGTGGGCAAGACCACGCGCGAGATGCAGCGCGACTGCCGCGTCGGCGCTCGGCTCTACGCGGTCGTGGGCCCCATGGGAATCCCGAGCGAGCTGGGCCGCGCCCGGAAGGTGGTGTGC
>JBBQBW010000038.1:0-10469 GCA_038318025.1 Burkholderiales bacterium
GAGCTCTTTCCGGGCGGGCCCGTGGCGCAAGGTTGCCGGATCGCGGGGATCAAGGTGCCGGCGGGCGCGGTCGACAAGGGTTTTGGAAGCGTGGCGTAGCTCGGGCCTGCAGCGTCAATGCAGTCCGTCCTTACTTTTTTAAGCCCGCAAAACCTCCTGAGGGCGTAGATCGCTCGGATAAGGCATCCCGTACTGGGCCGCGTCGCGCACATCCCGGATCATCGCGCCGCGCTCGACCGCTTCGACGACAAAGCCGGAATCGGCGCGGCCTAGTACCAAGTAATTGCCAGCCGCCGAAACGAAGGGATATCGATATATCTCCAAATATCCGGGCATATCCCGAATGCGGTGTCATTTTCGTTTGCACGGCTCGGAAGAATGTGAATAGACTCGCCCGAAAGCCAATCGTGGGAAATCCGGCATGAGGAGGTGTTGCGATGGAAAGCACACGCAGGAAACTGTTGAAGGCGGGCTGGGGACTGGGACTGCTGGCCGCGTTCGGGGCCGCGCTTGTCAAGCCCGGGCGAGCGCTTGCCGCCTGGAACAAGGGTGCGTTCGAAGCCAAGACCATGGCGGACGGAATGAAGGCGCTCGGGGTCGCCAACGCCGTGGAGAGCAGCGAAATCGTGATCCACGCCCCGCAGATCGCCGAGAACGGTGCGGTGGTGCCGATCGACGTGACCAGCAACATCCCGGGTACTAGCAGCATCTCGGTGTTCATCGAGAAGAATCCCTTCCCCTACACCGGCACCTTCGACTTCGCGCAGGGTGCGATCGCCTTCGTGCACCTGCGCGCGAAGCTCGGCGAGACCACGCCAGTGCGCGCGGTGGTGGTGGCGGGCGGCAAGTACTATACGACCGCCAAGGAAGTGAAGGTCACCATCGGCGGTTGCGGCGGCTGAGGAGATAGAGAACATGGCAGACCCGATGAAGATTCGCGCCACGCTGCAAGGCGACGTCGCCGACGTGCGTGTGCTGATGGCGCACCCGATGGAAACCGGACAGCGCAAGCAGGGCGACAAGGTGGTGCCCCTGCATTTCATCCAGAACGTCACCGCGCAGCTGAACGGCGCGACGGTGTTCAGCGCCGATATCAGCCAGTCGATCTCGCGCAACCCCGTATTCGCCTTCAAGGTGAAGGGCGCAAAGGCCGGCGACAAGGTCGTGATCACCTGGCAGGACAACACCGGAGACAAGCGCACGGACGAAACCACGGTGCGCGCGGCCGGGTCCTGATTCCCACGAAGGGGCCGCAGAGCCCCGTTCGATAAAACTGGAGGAGCCAAGATGAGACACGCTCTCGTGCTCGGGATTGCTGCGGCGTTGGCGGCGGCCCCCTGGCCGCAGGCGGCGGCGCAAGCCCCCGACCCCACCGCCGCGGAATTCGACAAGTTTCGCGAGAAGATGGAGGAGACCAACCCGGCGGAGCTGTTCGAGGCGAAGGGCGAGGAGTTGTGGCGCGCCCGCCGCGGACCAAAGAATGCGTCGCTCGAGCAATGCGACCTGGGCCTCGGGCCGGGGGTGGTAAAGGGAGCCTATGCGCAGATGCCGCGCTACTTCGCCGACGTCGACCGGGTGATGGACGCCGAAGCGCGCATCGTGCATTGCATGGTGGCGCTGCAGGGCTTCAAGTACGAGGACCTGGCGAAGCAGCCTTTCAGCAACGCAACCCGCACGCCGGACCCGGTATCGATCACCACCTACGTTGCCGCGCAATCGGGCGGGATGAAGCTCGCCGCGCCGCAGAATCACCCGAAGGAGCGCGCCACCTACGAGGCGGGCAAAGCGATTTTCTTCTATCGCGCGGGCGCCTTCGACTTTTCCTGTGCCAGTTGCCACGGCGAGGACGGCCAGCGCATCCGCACGCAGCCGCTGCCCAATTTCACCAAGCCGGACCAGGCGATTCGCGCGGCGCAGGGATGGCCGGGGTACCGCATGACGGGAGGCGTGATGCACACGCTGCAGTGGCGCATGAACGATTGCTTCCGCCAGCAGCGCTTCCCCGAGCCGGCCTACGCCTCCGAGACGCTGAGCGCCCTGCTCGCCTACCTGACAGTCAACGCCAACGGCCACGTGTACCGGGGCCCGGGCATCAAGCGCTAGGGAAGTGACGCCATGAGACTCGCATCCGCAGGATTGCTGGCCGGCGCCGCCCTGGCGCTCCTCACCTCGTGCGCCATGCAGCCGCGCGACCATCGCCCCGAGGCGCTCGCGATGATGAAGCGCGACTTCCACGCCAGGGGAATCGCGGGCATGGACCGCCTGAACGAAGACGCCGTCCAGGCCGCCTGCAACAAGTACGGCGACAACCCGCCCCGGGACGTCGCGGAAAACCTGCAGAAAGCGCAGGTGGCGACGATCAAATGGCCAGCGGACGGGAAGCTGCTGGGCGACTGGAAGGCCGGCGAACGCATCGCGCAAAATGGCCGCGGCATGAGCTGGAGCGACAAAGGCGGCGTCGGCGGCAGCTGCTACAACTGCCACCAGATCGGCCCGGGGGAAAGCTCCTTCGGCACCATCGGACCGAGCCTCTACCGGTTCGGAAAGCTGCGCGGCTACGGCGCGGACATGCAGCGCTACGCCTACGGCAAGATCTACAACGCCAAGGCCTACAACCTGTGCTCGCAGATGCCGCGCATGGGCCACGTCGGCGCACTGACCGAGCAGCAGATGAAGGACCTCACCGCGCTGCTGATGGACCCCGCTTCGCCCGTCAACCAGTAGACTCGCCCTCAGGATGCCGGCAGCCGGTTAACGAGCAATTGCGGGCGCGGCAGCTTGTGATCGAGCAGCAGCCGCTCGACCTCGCTCGCCTGCGGCTCGGGCCCGGCGACATACACGTCAAATGCATCGAGATCGGGGTGATCTTGCAGCACCCGCGCGAGCAGGTCCTGCATCAGCGCCTCCCGCGACAGTGCTCCATCCGCCGTCAGCGGCGTATAGCGAAAGTTATCCAGGGCATCGCTCCACGAGCGGCACATATTGTTCAGGTAGTGGCCGGTTTCACCCGAGGCGATCCAGTACAGTTGCAGGGTCTCGGCCACGTCGAGCGCCATCGCGTGCTCGATCAGGCTTTTGATCGGCGCGAAGCCGCTGCCAAGGGCGAAAAAGATAAGCGGGCGGCTCGATTCCTCGTTCAGCACGAACTCCCCGCTCGGCCCCTCGACGCGCACCGTGTCCGCGCCGTTGAGTGCGCTGAATACGCCCTCCGAGAAAGCGTCGCCCAGACGCCGCTCGATGTGAAATTCAAGATTGCGTTCGTCGCACGGGCAACTCGCCACCGGCAACGAAGCGGCGGCCCCGTTGGGGAGCGTCAGCAGTGCCGACTGGCCAGCGAGGAAGCGCAGCCGGTTGCTGCGCGGCGTCTGCAAATGCAGCAGCCGCATGCCTTCGGCCAGCGGTCTCACCGCCTTCACTTTGGACGCGATGCTCTGCGCCGGCATGTCGGCGGCGCCGTGCGCCTCGCGCGCCTCGATCACCAGGTCGACCACCGCGGTGTTGCAGCACATCAGCACGACGCCGGCATTTTTCTCGGCTTCACTCAGGAGGTAGTCGTAATGGCGCGTTTTCTGCACCTGTCCCGACAGCACTTTCGCCTTGCATTGCCCGCAGTTGCCATTGCTGCAGCCATAGCCGAGCGACAATCCCGCGCGCAGCGCCGCCTCCAGCAAAGTGTCGTTGCCCTCGACGAAAAATTCGTGCCCGCTCGGCTGAATCCGCACTTGTGCCGTCATGATCCTCATGAAATTGTCCCGTACCAACAGCGGTTGCGGCCCGTCGGCTTCCAGGCCGGGCTCGAGCGTGTGTTGCAGCCAGGCCCTCAGCCCCTTGATGGCCGCGGGCGACGACCCGGAATCGCAGATTTCGCGCAACTTCGCCTTCAGATGTTCGACGATACTACGGTAGTAGTCCAGGTCCGCCCGTGACTCGGCCAACTGCCTGCTCGCTTCCGTCAGGCGCGCGACCATCGCCTCCGGGCTGGGCAGCACGCGCTCACCCACGCGCCGGGCGAACGCCTCGCTCTTGATTTGCGCGAACCGCTCGAAAGCGGTGTTGTCTTCCAGACTGACTTCGGGGTAGGCGCGCAACAGATCTTCCGCCGACACCATCCCCTCGAACGCGGCGAGCTCGCCGCTCTTGATCCTGCTCTGCAGCGCGCCGCGTGTGGTCCTCACGAGGCGGGCGGCGCGGAGCAGTGTGAGGAACTGGGGCATGCGTCCAGATACGATAACTCGCAGTACCGTGGAATGCGAACGGGCTCAGCGCCGAATGCGCGCCAATGCCTGGCCGTTGTCGAGAACTTGCCGCATCGCATCCGCTGCGGCCTGGAGCGAGTCGCGCCGGCGCAGGTGCCAAAGGCACAGCGCTCCGGCGCAAATCAGCGCATCGCGCGTCGGGCCGGGCGCTCCATTCAACGCATCCAGACCGGCTTGCGCCGCGGCCTTTGCAACCGCCTTGGTGTCGGGCTGCACGAGCTCATCTCCAGCTTCACCGCCTGGGTCGCGCGGAATTTGGGGTGCGCGCACCGTCTGCACGATACCCCAGTCGGCGGGATTGAACTCCACGGACTGCTCCTCGCCGCGCTCATGGTAGAAAAACGCCTTGCCGTTCTGCTTGAGCGAAGGCACCACACTGCCCTCGATGCCGCGAACCAGCAGCGCGGAGTCGAAGCCCGCCTCACGCGCGAGCAGCGCGTAGATGCGCGGGTAGGGCTTGTGCACGTATCCGGTGACCAGATGCGTCTTGATGCGACCGCGCAAGGGACCGGCCAGCACTTCAACGGTGGTGATGGATGGCCTCTTGACGATCAGAGTGCGAAGCCCCGCGAGCCGATGCAGCTTGGGGCAGAACACCCGCTGGTCGAGGTACGCCCAGCCGCAAGCGGGATCGGCGAGGCGCTCAGCGGCGTCCTCCACCGACAGATCCACCGACAGCCCCGCCGCGCGAAGCACCTGCCGGTGCGTCACGCCATGCTTCGGGCCCATGCTCTCGACGCCGTGCGACACGGCCGGGACGCCGCATGCCGCAAGCGCCGCGGGCAGAAACGGCGAGGCCGGCAGCGTGCGGATGAAGCCGTCATAGGGGTCCGCGATATCGATGAGTTCGTCGACAGGCGCGGTGATTCTGTGGGTCACATCGCGGACCGCCTGGAGCACGCCGCGAACCTCGTCATCCGTCTCGCGCTTCATGCGCAGCGCGATCAGGAATATGCCGGCCTGCACCGGATCGACCTGGGCCTCGAGGATGGAGCGCATGCCGGCGCGCGCCTCCTCGAGCGATATGTCCTTGCTCAGCTCGGGGCCGGTGGCGATGCGCTGGAGGATGGAGCGCATCATCTCGCCGGGGTCGGCGGGATGCGCAGGTGCGGCGCTCCTCACACGGACTCCGAATCGAGATCGACCCAAATGTCGCCGGCTTCGACCCGCACGGCGTAGGTCCTGAGCCTCGCTTCGGCCGGTTCATCCACGACTTCGCCGGTGCGAACATTGAAACGGCTGCCGTGTAGCGGGCACTTCACCCATTCGCCTCTCAACGATCCGGTCGAGAGCGAAGCCTCCTCGTGAGTGCACGCATCATCGGTGGCATAAATACATCCAGCAACACTCGCCAGAAGAATTCGCCGCTCGCCGATCTCGAGCCGCCGCATCATTCCCGAAGCAAGCCCCTCGACATCGGCGACTTTGATGAACCGCTCAGCCATGCCTGGATTCCGGCTTGTCGTGAATTGCCATGAACGAGGATTACGCTAGATCGGGCGACGCTGCAACCCCAGCGGGGCCGATGAGGTGGCTGCCGGGACGGCAGGCCGCGCGACGACACCCGGTGATATTATCGGACGCTCGAATTGGCGAGGGGCATCGGTCTGTGAGCAGGAGGGCAGGTCGATCATGAAAGCCGCGAGCGCTCGCCGCCGCCTCCTCGCCGTAGCGACCCTCGCCCTGGCGCCGCTGCTGCTCTCCCTCGCCCTTTGGGTATCGCAGGACCACCCCGGCTTCCTCGCCGTGGCGACGGTACTGGCTGTCGTGGCCTTCGTCGCCTACCTGTCGCTGCGAAGCCTGTCGGGCGCTCTCGCGGGCAATTCGGAATCCGCGGAGCGCGCGCGCCGGGAACTTGCGCGGACTCGCGACGAAGCGCACCCCACCCTCACCGCGATGGGCAGCGCGGCGACTGGCCTCGTGCAGGGAAACCGCGGCCTCGCCGAGCGCACCGAGGACCAGACGAGTTCCCTCGAGCAGGTCGCGGCGAATATCGAGGAGCTGGCGCGGGGCGTGAAAGGCAATACCCATACGGCACGCGAAACGCAAGGTGTGGCGAATCTCGCGGGCGAGGCCACCGGCAAGGGCATCCATGCCACGACGATGCTGATCGCGCAAATGGAGACGATTCACGAGGCGACCGCCAAAGTTGCGGACATCGTGGGCGTCATCGACGGGATCGCCTTTCAGACCAGCCTTCTCGCACTCAACGCCTCGGTGGAAGCGGCGCGCGCCGGTGAGCAGGGCCGCGGCTTCGCTGTGGTCGCCGCGGAGGTAAGAGATTTGTCGCTGCGCTGCTCCGTCTCGGCGCGCCAAATCAAGGTACTGGTGCGGTCGGCCTCGGACCAGGTGCACGCGAGCACCGCCGTGGTGGATGAGGTTGCCGAGGCGATGGCCGCGATCAATGCGCGCGTCGCGGAGGTGAACCAGCTCATGAACGCGATTGTCGCCGCCGGCACCGGGCAGTCGGCGGGAATCGCTCAGGTCGGGCGGACCATTGCGCAAATGGAACACGCCACGCAGCGCAATGCCGCGTTCGTGGGAGAGATCGCCGCCGCCACCGAATCGCTTACCGCGCAGATCTCGCGCCTTGCATCGCTCGCGCTGGATTCCACTGCGGCGCGGGCGACGATGGCTCCGGGAGTAACTGATGGCGACGGCGGTGCGCGGTTGCGGGCCAGCCACCGAGCCCTTCCGTCAAAGTGATCAGAGTCGCAGTGTCCCGAGCGCTCGTCGTCCCCTGGGCGGGCGTGGACCTGCCTGAGGAAACCGATTTCATGGCACACAATGGGAGGGGACAAGCATGAAAGTGATTGTTCGATTCGCCGCCTGCCTGGCGCTCGCAGCGGCAGATCCGTTACTTGCGGCGCCGGTGCTGATGTCCGGTGACTGGGCGCGCGAGGCCTGCAATGCCTGGAACGCCGACGCCGTGCTCACCTCCAAGCTGCATGAGTCGGGATGGGCGGCCAACCACAAGAAGCGCGGGCACAAGGTGCTGCGCATCGCGCGCGCCGACTGCCCGTCGAGCCCTATGGCGGAGTTGCGCATCGCCCCGCGCGATGGCCGCGCGCAATGCCTCGAGGGTCGCGTGGCGGCGGCCGCGCCCCTCGACTACGACGTCGACTACCTGATGAGCGCGCAGACGCGGCGCTGGCTCGAAATGGGGCGCGGCGAGTACGGGCCGATGCGGGCGATGATGTTCGGGCGGCTTTCCTTCGATGGCCCGATGGCCGAGGCAATGGGCAACATGGGCCCCTTCGAGGGCTTCCTGCAGCTGGTCGGAAAGGTGCCGGGGGAGACGGCGTCATGCCCGTAGGGATCGCCCTCCAAGCGCCACCGCGCGCGCCTCTCAGGCGGATATTTGCGACCTTGCCAGGTGCGCACTACGCTTTCTGCAGGTAGAAAACGAATTCCTTGCGGGTCGTGGTCTTGCCGATGAGCCGATGGCCCGTCTTCTTCGCGAACGTCTCGAAGTCGCGCGGCGAACCGCGGTCGGTGGCGACGATCCGCAGGACCTCGCCGCTCGCCATTCGGCTGAGCGCTATGCGGGCGCGAAGCGCGGGCATCGGGCAGGACAGGCCGCGAACGTCGAGATCCGTGTGAAATTGCGGCTTTTCCGTGCGGCTCACCCGTGCCATCGCAAGTGTCCTGCATGCTGTCACGCTGCCATTCTATCCTTCGCGTAGCGGCGCGCAACGTCCTCGAGCGGGATCGGGCGGATGCGCTCGGCCATACCCTCGCAGCCGAAGGCGATGAAGCGGCTGGCGCACAGCTCATGCGCCGCGCGGCGCGCCTCCTTGAGGAAGGCGCGAGGATCGAACTCGCCGGGGCGATTGGCCATCGCGCGGCGCATGGCGCCCGTCATGGCGAGCCGGATATCGGTGTCGATGTTGATCTTGCGCACGCCGTGCTCGATGCCCTTGCGGATCTCCTCCACCGGCACGCCGTAGGTTTCTTTGATTTCGCCGCCATGCTCACGGATCACCGCGAGCCACTCCTGCGGCACCGACGATGAGCCGTGCATGACGAGATGCGTGTCGGGAAGCCTCGCATGGATCTCCCGGATGCGGTCGATGGCGAGGATGTCGCCGGTGGGTCTGCGCGAGAACTTGTAGGCCCCGTGCGAAGTGCCGATGGCGATGGTGAGCGCGTCGACCCCGGTGCGCTCGACGAAATCCGCGGCCTGGTCGGGGTCGGTGAGCAGCTGATCGTGGGTGAGGATGCCGGCCGCGCCCGAGCCGTCCTCCTCTCCCGCGCGGCCCGATTCGAGCGACCCCAGGCACCCCAGCTCGCCTTCGACGGACACGCCGACGGCGTGGGCCATCTCCACCACCTTGCGCGTCACCTCGACGTTGTACGCATAGCTCGCCGGGGTCTTCATGTCCTCGGCCAGCGAGCCGTCCATCATCACGCTGGTGAACCCCGATCGGATCGAGGCCTGGCATACCGCGGGGCTGGCGCCGTGGTCCTGGTGCATCACGATCGGAAGCCGCGGGTACGACTCGACGGCACCTTCGATCAGCTTCCTCAGGAACGCTTCGCCGGCGTACTTGCGCGCCCCCGCCGACGCCTGCAGGATCACCGGGCTGCGGGTTTCCTCGGCCGCCTCCAGGATCGCCTGGATCTGCTCCAGGTTGTAGACATTGAAGGCCGGCACGCCGTAGCCATGCTCGGCGGCGTGGTCGAGCACCTGGCGCAATGAGACGAGAGGCATCGGATTCCTTCCTATGGGATGAGGCGGCGTGCGTGGGCGACGACGTGGTCGACGGTGAAGCCGAAGTGCTGCATCAGCTCGGGGCCCGGCGCCGACTCGCCAAAAGTGGCGATGCCGTGCACTTCCGCGCCGCAGCCAAGGACGGCCGCGAGGCCCGCGGGATGGCCGGCCTCGACTCCAAGGGTCGGAACGCCGCGAGGCAGCACCGCCTGGCGGTAGGAATCCGGCTGCGCCAGGAATCGCTCGACGCACGGCAGCGAAACCACGCGAACGCCCAAGCCCCCCCGCTCCAGCTGTCCGGCGGCAGACATTGCGAGCGCCACTTCCGAGCCGGTGGCGGCAAGCACCAGCCCAAGCGAGGCTGCCTCGGTTCGCAGGCAATAGCCACCGAGCGCCACACCGACGGCCATCGTGTCGTCGCGCGCCATCGCGGGCAGCGCCTGACGCGAGAGCACGAGCGCCGAGGGACCGTCGCGTCGCCGCAACGCCTCCCGCCAGGCGACCGCGGTCTCGTACCCATCGCACGGGCGCCACACCTCCAGGTTGGGGATGAGCCTCAGGCTGGCGACGTGTTCCACGGGCTGATGGGTGGGGCCGTCCTCGCCCAGGCCGATGGAGTCGTGGGTGTAGACATGGATCACGCGCAGGCGCATAAGCGCGGATAGCCGTAAGGCATTGCGCGCGTAGTCCGAGAAGACCAGGAATGTGCCGCCGAACGGAATGACACCGCCATGCAACGCGAGGCCGTTCATGACCGCGGTCATCCCGAACTCCCGAACGCCGTACGAGATGTAGTTGCCGCCGCTTCCGGGCCGAACCGTCCGACACTCCGGCCAGCTGGTGAGATTCGAATGCGTGAGGTCCGCCGAGCCGCCGACGAGCTCCGGCAGCGCCTGGGCGGCGGCGGCGAGGGCGCGCTGCGACGCCTGGCGCGTGGCGAGCGCCTCGGGCTTTGCCCGGATGCCCGCGAGATGCCGCTCCATGGCGCTCTCGAACCCCGCGGGCAGCTCCCCCGCCATGACGCGCTCGAACTCCCGCGCCTCTTCCGGATGCATTTCGACATAGCGTCCCAGAAGCCGGCGCCAGTCGAGCTCCAGCAGCGCTCCGCGCTCGCGGGCGTCGAACGCCTGGCATACGATTTCAGGAATCTGAAACGGCTCTTGAGTCCAACCAAGCGCGCGACGCGTGGCCTCTACCTCAGCCGCTCCCAGGGGCGCCCCATGCACATCGGCGCTACCTGCTTTTGCGGGGCTGCCAAGCCCGATCGTGGTGTGGCATACGATCAGTGTCGGCCGGTCGCTCGCGCGCGCTCCCTGCAGCGCGCGGTCCACCGCGTTCACGTCGTGGCCGACCACCCCCTCGATCACGTTCCAGCCATAAGCGCGGAAGCGCGCCGCGGTATCGTCCGTGAACCAGCCCGCCACCTTGCCGTCGATCGAAATGCCGTTGCTGTCATAGAGCGCGACCAGCTTTCCGAGCTTTAGCGTGCCGGCGAGCGA
>JBBQBW010000039.1:0-10446 GCA_038318025.1 Burkholderiales bacterium
GCCGAACTGGAGCTTCTTGCCTTGGTAATCGAGTCTTACGAACGCAGCAAGGTATCACCGGTCTCGCCTGATCCAATCGAGGCAATTCTGTTCCGGATGGATCAGCAGGGTCTGAAAAAGAAGGACTTGGTGCCCTACATCGGCTCGTTGTCCAAAGTGTCGGAAGTGATTTCACGCAAGCGGCCGCTTAGCCTCTCGATGATTCGACGACTTTACAAGGGGCTCGGCGTTCCTGCCGAGGTCCTGATCAGCGGGTCCGAGGATGAGGGTATCGA
Source organism: Burkholderiales bacterium (assembly GCA_038318025.1). Lineage (GTDB taxonomy): Bacteria > Pseudomonadota > Gammaproteobacteria > Burkholderiales > Usitatibacteraceae > Usitatibacter. Next base: position 276 of record JBBQBW010000039.1, read on the forward strand.
TTTCACCGCCGAGCCACAGTACAACTACTCCAGGTTTCCACTCCAGGAAATGTGGGAGCGAGGCTTCTTTCCCGATTTCGTCGGTGGCGCAAAACAGGTCAGGGAGTACGCCGAAGATCTGGTACGCAAGTTCTTGCGGGGGACTCAGGAAGAACGTGGCAACTTCGCCCTGTTGCGCGCGCCACTACATCAGAGCGGTTCCCGGGTCATGGATGAGTACGCGCTGCTGGTCTGGCGCATCTGTGTCTTGAGAAAAGCGCGCCGCCTGAAGCTCTCGACACAATATCGAGAAGGCACCATTACCAATCAGTGGCTGCGCGACCTGGCCAAGCTGTCCAGGTTCGAGCAAGGGCCTCGACTGGCTCAGGAATATCTGACCGATCACGGCATGGCATTGGTAGTCGAGCGGCACTTCGAGAAGACCTACCTCGACGGCGCAGCGATGCTTGATGACCGCGTGCCAATCGTTGCGCTCACCCTGCGGCATGACCGCCTGGACAACTTCTGGTTCGCGCTTATGCACGAATTGATTCACGTTCAACGGCATCTGAAGGCGTCGCAGCTCTTCATCGCCGATAACCTCGACGACAAGACACGATCCAGTACGGAGGAGCAGGAGGCCGACAATCTTGCGCGCGACGCCTTGATTCCTGCGTCGGAATGGGCGCGGGCGGCAGTCCGGACATCGCCCACCTTCGAGAACACGATTGCGCTAGCCGACCAGCTCCGGATTCATCCCGCGATTGTCGCCGGACGAGTTCGCTACGAGAGCGACAACTGGCGCCTGTTGACCGGACTATTGGGAGAGAAGGGTGTTGTTGCGAAGTACTTCAATGATCAACTCAGGGACCAGCACACCGCCGCCGAATGAACCTCGAGCTATAGGTCGACCCTGTCAAGCGCTGCTGTGTGCAGGCTGCGAAGAGCGAAGCCCCTCTTACTTCCTCCATCCCCGCACCTAGCCTGGCGGAGGCGACGACCCCGCAAGCCGCGTCCACCAACCGCCTGAACATTGGCGGACTCATGCGAAGAGCGCTCTTCGCAAAAGCGGAGAACGTAGATGGAAAGTGCGCCGGAGAGGCGCCGGATCCGCAGAGACTCCACCGGTCCCGAAACCTCGCCGGGAAGACGGCGGTGCGGCCAAGTGTCTGGAGATGTGGCATCAACTCAGCGCTCTACCCCAACGGCCGGAATCGTGGCCACCTTCGGCGGGGCCACTCTTCGCACGCTTCGCCAGAGGCCAGGATTCATTGGGGAATCCCAGGCGAAAAAAAGGCCAGATAATCTCTCTGGCCTTGAACGAGTGGTGGAGAGGAAGGGGATCGAACCCTCGACCTCCGCATTGCGAACGCGGCGCTCTCCCAGCTGAGCTACCCCCCCACACGAAGCCCGAGATTATACCGTAGGGCGACACCTCGCGAACCCCCGCTAGCGTCTCGTCACGTGTCCTACATGCCGCCAGCCCCCCCGCCGACAGATTCGTGGCTCGTCTCCGACGAGAATCCCGAGCATGAATGATCTCGGCAACGGCGCCCTCGTCGTGCTCGCGGTGATCGCGAGCATCCTGCTCCTGCAATGGGGCGCTCCCTTCTTCATCCCGTTCTTCGTGGCCGTGATGATCGCCTACGCGCTCACCCCGGCCACCGACCTGCTCACGCGCCTGTTGCGCTTGCGGATCCTGGCGGCGACCGTGGTGGTGCTCTCGACCCTGGGACTGCTGGGGGCGGGACTGTACGCGTGGAGCGATGACATCGCGGCCCTCTGGCAGCGCGTGCCCGACGTGACCCGCACCATCTCCGATTCGGTGAAGAAGAAGGTCGCGCCTACGTCGGGCAGCCCGATGGCGGAGGTGACCAAGGCCGCGGCGGAGATCGAGTCGATGGCGCAGACCGGCAAGGCACCGCCGGTGCGCGCGGCCGCCGCTCCCGCCGCCGCCACCTCGTTCTGGCAAGTGGTGTGGCAGGGGGGCAAGGCGACGGTCGCGGTCCTCTCCCAGGTGATGGTGGTGATCTTCCTCGTGTTCTTCATGCTGGCTTCCGGTGACCTCTTCAAGCGCAAGCTGGTGAAGATGTTCGGCGACACGCTCTCGGAGAAGAAGATCACGGTGCAGATGATCGACGAGATCAACCAGCAGATCCGCAGGTACCTGATGGTGATGGTGGTGAGCAACGTGATGGTGGGCGTGGGCACGTGGCTGTTGTTCAAGGCTCTCGGCGTCCATTACCCCGAGCTCTGGGGCCTCATCGCAGCGGCTCTTCACACCGCCCCGTACTTCGGCCCCGCGATCGTTGCCGCTGCGAGCCTGGCTGCGGGCTTCGTGCAGTTCAACGACTGGTCCCAGGCGGCTCTCGTCGCTGGCGCCTCGCTCCTGGTCGCGACCCTCGTGGGCTCGATCTTCGCCACCTGGCTGTCGGCGCGGCAGACGCGGATGAACGCCACCGCCACCTTCATCGGCCTGCTGTTTTTCGGCTGGATCTGGGGTCTGTGGGGAATCCTGCTGGGCATTCCCCTGCTCGCCATCGTGAAGACCGTCTGCGAGCGCAAGGAGGAGTGGCACCCCGTGGCCGAGATGCTCTCGAAATAGGTATTAATTTCTCTGTGGCTCGGAAAGGCTGCCCGACGTGGGATTGGGGCACCACGCGCAATCCACTGATCGGAAAGAAGTTTGTTCGTGGCATGGGTCTTGCGCCTGTAAGTGACCCCGGCGCCTACGCGGCGGGACATCTCAGACACCAGGAGAAAGCAACATGCGACTCAAGACCCTCGTTTCCGCCGTGGTCCTTGCGAGCCTCGGCTCCACCGCGGCGCTGGCCCAGTCCCAGGGCGACTACCGCGCCCCATGGCGCGGCGATTTCTGGGGATATCTCGGCGCCTCCGCCGGCGAATCCAAGTTCGACGCCGAATGCGACCGCCTGATCGTCTCCCGTTGCGACAAGCGCGACACCGGCTTCAAGGTCTATGCCGGCGGGCGATTCAACGAAGTGCTCGGCATGGAAGTGGGCTACACCGACTTCGGCCGCATCAGCGCTTCCGGCGGCCAGGTCGAGGCATGGGCGATCCCCCTCACTCTCACCGCCGGCATTCCTCTCTCGAGCCGCTTCGGCGTGGTGGGCAAGGTTGGTGGCGTCTATGCCCGCACCGATGTCGATGTCGGTGCCACTTCCCTGTTCGAGCGTGGTCACAAGGATGGATGGGGCTGGACGTATGGCGTGGGTGCCACGTTCGCCTTCACGCAAACCTTGCAGGCGCGTGTGGACCTGGACCGCTACAAGCTCGACTTCGTGGGTGGACGCAGGGACGTGGACATGTTGAGCGCCGGCCTGCAGATGCGGTTCTGACCCCCAGTTTCGACCCAAGGAGACCCGGAATGGCAACGATCATCGCAGGCGGCTTCGAAACGTACGTGGATGCGCAGGCGGCGCTGCAGGCCCTGCGCCAGGCAGGCGTGAACTCGGAGTACGTCTGCGAGTTCCGGGTCAATCCCCCCGGCATGCACGACCAGACCCCCGTTGGTGGGGACCATGACGAGTCCGCCGGCGCCCGCAAGGCCGACAGCGGCGCCACGAAGGGCGGGGCACTGGGGGCGGTCGTGGGCGCGGTCGTGGGTGTCACCGCCACGCCACTCCTCGGGCCGGCCGGCATCGCCGCCGGCGCCGGGGTCGGCGCGTATACCGGGTCGCTCTGGGGGGCGCTCAAGGGCGGCGTGGACCAGGAGGCCCAGCCCGACCACACCGTGATGCGCCCGGCCGAAGCCCTCATCGCCGTGAACCTCGAGGGCGCGGGCATCGGCGAAGCGCAGCTCGTGCGCATCTTCGAGGACGCGCAGGCGTGGCAGGTGGAGCGCAGCGTCGGGACGTGGGCCAACGGCCAGTGGGCCGACTTCGACCCGGTCACCCCGCCGCAGCTGGTGGGAGGGCGCGATCCGCACGCGGGCACCCATCGGCTTCCGGGGGAGGGCAACTCCGAGCGCGGCCTCGCCCGCTGAGTTTCGGCGGCACGGCAACCAGGGGCCTTCGGGCCCCTTTTCTTTCCGGCCGCGCGCACCGGCATAATCGGCGCTCCTCGCACTCCGCCGATCCCATGCGCTTCCTCCTCGCCTCGCTCCTCGCCGTTGCCCTCGCGCTCCCCGTTTCCGCCCAGCCGCCGCCCGATGTCGAAGGCGCGCGCCGCACCGTCGCCGCCCTCCAGGAGCTGCTGAAGCAGCGCCCGACGGACGCGACGCTCTATTTCTTCCTGGCGCGATTCCAGGCCGCGGCGGGCGACCGGGAGGGCGCGATCGCGGCGATCGACAAGGTCGTGGAGTGGGGCGACGGTTACCTGCCGACCCGCGAGGCAGGCTTCGCCGCGCTGTGGGACGAGCCGCGGTTCAAGGCGGCCGTTGCGAAACTCGAGGCGCGGCTGCCGCGGCTCGACTTCGCGCCCACGGCGTTCGAGCTCGAGGACCGCACGCTGATTCCGGAGGGCATCGCCCACGACCCGAAGTCCGGTGCGTTCTTCGTCGGCGGCATCCAGGGAAAGGTGATGCGCGTCGCCCCGGACCAATCGGTGAGCGAGTTCGCGGGCAAGGAGGCGAACCTCGATGCGGTGCTGGGGCTGGCTGTGGACGGTCCGCGGCGCATCCTCTACGTGGTGAGCACGTCGGCCCTCACCATCGCCGGTGAGAAGAACCGCCGCAACTCGGTGCTCGCCTTCGACGTCGACACGCGCCGGCTCCTGCGGCGGATCGAGGCGCCCACGGCGGGCCAGCTGAACGATGTCACCGTGGCGCTGGGCGGGCGCGTCTTCGCTACCGACTCCCGGAACGGCGGCATCTACGAGATCCCCGCCGTGGGCGAGGCGCGCGAGATCATCCCCGCCAACCAGGTGCGGGGCAGCAACGGCATCGCCGCTTCCCCTGACGGCAAGCGCCTCTACGTCGCCCACTCGACCGGGCTCGCGGTGGTGGACATCGACGCCAAAAAGATCCAGCGCGTCACCAACGCGACACGGGAGAACGTGGCGGCCATCGACGGGCTGTACATGTGGCAGGGCCAGCTGATCGGCGTGCAGAACCTCACCAACCCGGGGCGCGTCATCGTGGTGAGCCTCGGCCCCGACGGCAACTCGGTGGCGAAGGTGCAGACGCTGCTTTCGCACCACCACAACGCGCTCGCCGAGCCGACCACCGGTGTCGTCACCGAGCGCGGCTTCTTCCTGCTCGCCGCCACCGGCGTCACGCGCTTCAACCGCGAGGGGAAGATCGACGATCCCGCGACGGTGCCGAAGCCCACGGTGCTGCGCATCCCGCTGCCGCGCTGAGCCCGGCGCATGTCGTCAACCGGAAACACTCGATTCAGCATTTGCGAGCGGCCGGCGATGCAACGGTCCGTCGGTCGTTAAGGGCGGCGGCCATCGTCCTCGCCGCGGCGCTCGCCCTCCCGGGGGCCTGGGGGAGAAGCTGAGCGGCATCGGCGTCTACGTGCAGCCCGCGCAGAAGCTGCCGTCGAACCAGGACGACTATGCGCGCAGGAAGACGACACCCGCGGGCCCGATGGCGCTCGCGGCCTCTCCAGCCGTTTCGTGGCGCCGTATTTCTACGCGCAGGTCTGGGTGATCGATCCCACGACGATGCGCGTGCTGGAGACCCGCGAGCGGTGGGACTTCCAGAAGCTCTTCGATCCCTCCTCTAGCCAAGGCGTTGCGCGAGGCATTCGGCTCGGTGACGGTGAGCGAACCGCGAATCGCCCCCCTCCTCGCGCTGACGCGCGGCACGGACATTGCCAAGGGAACGCAGCCGCGTTCCGGACAGTCTCTCCTATCCCATCGTGAGGAGTGCACGCCATGACCAGGCCGGATTCGGGCAACCAGCAGGGCCACCAGCGCCAGGGCCACAAGGGCGGATCGGGGCAACGCTAGAGGAACTCGCGGGCCCCTTGCGGGCTCGCATTGCCACGGGGGCGCGAACACCCGCGCCCCTTTTCACTGCCCGCCCGTTCGCCACCGGAAGAAAAACACTCATGCCGCGCAGCAACGCAGTCCCATCGATCCCCGCGCCTGCGGGCGGCCTGCGCTACTCCGCCGCCGCCGAGCGCGGTTTCACGCGGGGGTTGGCGCGCGGCAAGTTCGCCTATCGCGATACGCGCGGGCGCCTGATTCGCGGCGCCGAGACGCTCGTGCGCATCAAGTCCCTGGGAATTCCCCCGGCATGGACCGACGTGTGGATCTGCGCCGACGAGCGCGGCCATCTCCAGGCGACGGGCCGCGATGCACGGGGCCGCAAGCAGTATCGCTACCATGCGCTGTGGCGGGTTCGCCGCGACGCCGACAAGTTCGACCACCTGCTGGAATTCGCTGTCGCCCTGCCGGCCATCCGGCGACGCGTGGCCGCGGGCCTCGCGCTGCCCGGAATCCCTCGTGCCAAGGTGCTCGCGGCGATCGTGCGGCTGCTCGAGTCCACCTGCATCCGCATCGGCAACGAGCGCTACGCCGAGGAGAACGACTCCTTCGGCCTCACCACGATGCGCAACCAGCACGTCACGGTCGCCGGCACGCGGGTGGAGTTCCAGTTCCGCGGTAAAAGCGGCAAGTTCCACCGCATCGCGGTCGACGATCCGCGCCTCGCGCGCATCGTCTCGCGTTGCCGCGACCTGCCGGGGCAAACGCTGTTCGAATTCCTCGACGACGGCGGCAAGTCCCAGGCCATCGGCTCATCGGACGTGAACGAGTACCTGAAGGAGGCGGCCGGCATCGACGAGGTGAGCACCAAGGACTTCCGCACCTGGAACGCCACCGTGATCGTGGCGCGTGAGTTGTCGCGGCGGCAAGGGCCGGTGCGGCCGTCGCACATGGTGGCGGCGGTGCGACAGGCGGCGCAGCGCCTGGGCAACACGCCCGCCATCTGCCGCAGGAGTTATGTCCATCCGCGAATGCTGGACGCGAAGACCTGGGCCCGGCGTGTCCCCGCTTCGCGGGGCCGCCCGCCGCGGGGCCTCCGGGTGGACGAGGCCGCGGCCCTCGCGCTGCTGGCGCCGCTCAGCGCGGCGAGCAGATCGCCGCGCCCTCGTCGATCCAGCTCCACATCATCGCGGAGCGCAGCTGCGGGTCCACGGTGAAGCGGTGGTTGGTGTCGTTGTCCTTGGCACGCCCGTTGTAGTAGCGGAAGACCGGGTCGGTGTCGCCGGGGCAAGCGCCGTTGGTCGGCGTGAGCGCATAGAAAGCGACGCCTTCGTAGGTCCAGCCCCAGAACTTGCCCGCGTTGGCCGCGGCCTCGGCCTTGCCGGCCGCTTCCAGGTTGCGAAGCGTCTGGCACTCGGCTGCATCGGCGGTGTAGAAGTGCGAGTTCGGGCCGCGGGCGTAGAAGCGGCACACCGGCTTGGCACTCGCGGGCGCGTCGGAGGCCTTGAGCCACGCGCTGAATTTCTGGCCGGTGCGCTTCCAGGTTGCCTCGCCCGCGTCGAGGGCGGCGATTTCCTCGGGGCCGGCGGCCACGAAGTAGTGGTCGAGCGAGGGCTCGTAGAACTCGTAGACGGTGACCGTCGTGCCGACGGTGAAGTCCTTGGTGAAGTACTTCTGCGATTCGCCGCCGGTGCGCGGGCGCCCGTAGGCTTCCACGCGCCAGGCGCCGGGCGCGAGGTTGCCCGCCTTCACCGAGGCGAAGGTGGTGAGGCCGGGAGGGATCGTGAGCCCGGGCGCATCGGGGGAGTAGTCGAAGTCCACGCGGATCACGTTGCCCGAGAGGGTGGTCTTCATCGACGCGGCGTCGAAGTACGCGGCGCTGCGGATCAGGATCTCGGTCGTCTCGTACGCTTCCGGCTGCTGCGGCACCGTGTAGACACCCCACTTTTCCGGCGGCATCACCGCGAAGTGGGTGGTGACGATCGTGGGCGCCGCCGCGGAGTTGGCCATGTCGAAGATGCGTGCGGTCACGGTGTAGTTGCCCGCGGAGAGCTCGCCGAGGGTCACCGCCTTGTAGCCGAAGTCGGAGCGGCCGGCCGAGAAGTTGTTGCCCAGCATCTCGTAGTCGACCACGAAGTTGGAGCCGCTGCGCGTGTAGCGCGTGACCGGGATGTAGGTGGGCCACTCGGCGTTGGTGAGCTGCAGCGAAACCGGCTGTCCATACGCGGGAATCGCGGGCGACGGCGCCACCTTGGGCGCGGCCAGTGCCGAAGCCGAGGCGCACAGGGCGGCGGTGGCGATCGCGATGCGCAGGGTGCGGAGGGCCGACTGCTTCATTTGTTCTCCCGGGAACGCGCTCGCGTTGAGGGTCGCGGCAGAGGCGTTGCGTTGATCGAGGCGTCGTTGCATGGGGTCCACGATAAGGGGACCGCAGCCACGAGGTAATGAGAGGACGCCGCGCCATGAGGTCGGCGGACGCCGGTAGCCGGTCGTCGCTGTCCTACAAAACCCGCTGGCCACCGAGTACAGCGGTTGTGGCCGCCATCCGGCATACCCGGCCCGGTCGGGGGAGCACGATGCGACCCATCAGGCCTTCCGAAGTCCCGGCGTCGCCGACCCGGACAGGCCGCGGAGAAACCCGATGCGTTTCCTGTTCCTGGCAATTGCGGCGGCCACCTCGGTAGTGGCGTCGAGCGCTGGCGCCGCCGCGGCCGCGAGTACCCAGGAGGTGGCGCCGCAACCGAACCTGCTCCTGCGTCCCAAGGCCGCGATCCCCACGCCGGCCAAGGGTCACCATTTCGCTCCCTTCATGGCGCCCCAGCAGGAGCCCGACCTCGACCTCCTGCCTCGCAACGATCCACGCCAGGAGTCGAGCCGCTCGTCCTGTGGGAGTGAGCGCCCGCTCTGCTACGACCCGGGATCAGGGCGTATCGTGTACAAGCCGGCGCGCGCCCTGATGCCCGACCTGCCGGGGTTCCAGCGGGAGAACATCTCGGTCCGGCGCGATCGCATCACCTTTCGCTATTCCTTTTAAATAGGAGCGTGTAGGATTTGTCCTACAAGGAAATCCGATCCTGCCGACGCCGGTGTCGCGGGCCGTGATGTGTAATACATTCACCTGCAAACACCCACCCCCAACACTCACAAGACCAAACACAACAGGAATGAACACAATGATCCGTCTGCTAATCGTCGATGACCACGACGTCGTCCGTATGGGGCTAAAGCAGGTTTTCTCCGGCCGCGTCGACATGGAAGTTTCTGGCGAAGCGCGCACCGGCGAAGAAGCGATCGCCCAGGTGCGTTCAACTCCTTTCGATGTCGCACTCGTCGATCTGTCGCTGTCCGACATGTCCGGGGTCGACGTCCTCAACCGCAGCAAGGCGATCCGTCCCGAGATGGCGGTGCTCATCGTGAGCGGCTATCCCGAGGACCAGTACGCCATCAACCTGCTGAAGGCCGGCGCCTCGGGTTTCGTCGCCAAGGACGCGCCGAGCGAGAACCTGGTCTCAGCCGTCGTCGCCGCCGCCCAGGGCCGTCGCTACGTGAGCCCGCGCATCGCGGACAAGCTGGCGCAGGGGCTGTCGGGCCACGCCGCCGACCAGCCGTCGCACACGCAGTTGTCGGAGCGCGAGTTCCAGATCTTCTGCAAGCTGGCTTCCGGCCAGAGCGTCTCCGAGATCGCCAAGGAGCTTTTCCTCAGCGTGAAGACGGTGAGCACCTATCGCTCGCGCATCCTCGAGAAGATGAACTTCAAGTCGAATGCCGACATCACCTATTACGCGGTCAAGAACCAACTCATCGCCTGACGAGGGATCATGCAGGATCAAGAACCCAGCAGCGCAGCCACGAGCGGCCCCTCCGGCGCCACGCAATTCCATGCGACCACGCTCCAGGACAGCGCTCCTGAGCGTCGCTCGCCCCCGCGCGAGTTCGAGGCGCATCCGGGCTCGGGAGAGCTCATGAACGCGCTGGTGGTGGAGGATTCCCCGCAGATCGCCGAACGCCTGGTGGAGCTGGTCTCGGTGCCTGGCAGGGTCGAAGTCGTCGCCACGGCGGCGACCGAGGACGAGGCGCTGTCGGCTTGCGACAGCCACACCATCGGCCTTGCCATCGTGGACCTGCAGCTCGCCCAGGGCACCGGTTTCGGCGTGATCCGCCGACTGCGCGCGGCGGCGGGCACCAACCCGGCCTGCATCGTGGTTCTCACCAACCACGCGGTTCCGGCGCTGAAGGTGGCGGCATTCGAAGCCGGCGCGGATTACTTCCTCGACAAGAGCAAGGACTTCGCGACCAT
>JBBQBW010000040.1:0-10427 GCA_038318025.1 Burkholderiales bacterium
CTGTGCGGCGAGTTCGAGCCGCGCCGCCAGGAGCTCCTCGCCGCCCGCGCCGCGCGGCAGAAGCAATTCGACGCCGGCGTGATGCCGGATTTCCTTCCCCACACCCGCGAGATCCGCGAGTCGGCCTGGACCATCGCCGAGCAGCCGCACGACCTGCAGGACCGCCGCGTCGAGATCACCGGGCCCACTGACCGCAAGATGGTGATCAATGCGCTCAACTGCGGCGCCCTCACCTTCATGGCCGATTTCGAGGACGCCAACTGCCCCACCTGGGAGGCGATGATCGAGGGCCAGGCCAACATCGCCGACGCGGTGCGCCGCACCATCACCTTCGAGCAGGGCGGGAAACACTACCGCCTCAACGATCGCACCGCGGTGCCGATCCCGCGCCCGCGCGGCTGGCACCTGGACGAGAAGCACGCGCGCCTCGGCGGCAAGCCCGTCTCCGGCGCGATCTTCGACTTCGGGCTCCTCTTCTTCCACAACGCCGCCGAGCTCCTCGCGCGCGGCAGCGGTCCGTACTACTACCTGCCGAAGATGGAATCGCACCTCGAGGCGCGGCTCTGGAACGACATCTTCACCCGTGCCCAGGCTCTCCTCGGCATCCCCCAGGGCTCGGTGCGCGCCACGGTCCTGATCGAGACCATCCCCGCCGCCTTCGAGATGGACGAGATCCTGTGGGAGCTGCGCAGCCACTCCGCGGGGCTCAACATCGGCCGCTGGGACTACATCTTTTCCTGCATCAAGAAATTCCGCTCCCACCGCGACTTCTGCCTCGCCGACCGCGCGCAGGTCACGATGACCGCGCCCTTCATGCGCGCCTATGCGCTGCTGCTGGTGAAGACCTGCCATCGCCGCAACGCGCCGGCCATGGGCGGCATGGCGGCCCAGATCCCGATCAAGAACGACCCGGCGGCCAACGAGGCGGCGATGGCCAAGGTGCGCGCCGACAAGGAGCGCGAGGCCACCGACGGCTGCGATGGCACCTGGGTCGCGCACCCGGGCCTGGTGCCGATCGCGAAGGAAGTCTTCGACCGGCATATGCCCGGCCCCAACCAGTACGCGAAGCAGCGGCCCGACGTGAACGTGACCGCGCAGGACCTCCTCGACTTCGCACCCGAGGCGCCGATCACCGAGGCGGGGTTGCGCAACAACGTGCAGGTGGGCATCCAGTACATCGGCTCGTGGCTCGCCGGGAACGGCTGCGTGCCGATCTTCAACCTGATGGAGGATGCCGCCACCGCGGAGATCTCGCGCTCCCAGGTGTGGCAGTGGATGCGCTCGCCCAAGGGCGTGCTCGACGACGGGCGCAAGGTGACGCGAGCGCTGTTCCACGAAATCCTGGTGGACGAGCTCGCGAAGACGCCGTCGATCGTCGGGGCCGAGGCGTTCGGAGCCGGAAAATACGCGGAGGGGGCGAAGCTTTTCGAGGAGATCACCGCCAGCGACGATTACGTGGAATTCCTCACGCTGCCGGCATACGAGCGGATCGCCTGAACCCCCCACCGGGGCAGGGGGCGCTCCCTACTCCGGCATCCGCCAGCCCGTTCCGCACTTGCGGCACTCGACCTTCATCCACTCGAAGGACAGGGGCGCCACGGCCTGCGCGGCCTCGCTCGGGATCGTCTCCGCTCCCGACTCGAGCACCTTGAAGCGGCCATAGGTGTTGCAGCTCGGGCACGTGGAGCGCTCGCCGTAGCGCTCGGCGCGGTTCAGCACGGTGATGTAGCTGCGCCAGGAGATCCAGCCGAGGATGGCAGCGCCGATCATCACCAGCATCGAAACCGGCTTCCACACGCCGCGCCCCAGCTCCAGCGTCTCCACCATGGCGGCCACCAGCACGCCGCAGAGGAAACACGTGACGAGCGCGGCATGGGACTTGATCAACTCGCGTTCGTACCATTTCCTGAATCCCAGGCGGGCGACGCTCGCGGGCACGTTCACGGTTGCTCCCTAGGCCAGGCCGGCTCCTGCGGCCTGGCGATCGGCGTGATAGCTGGATCGGACCATCGGCCCGCAGGCGGAGTTCACGAAGCCCATCTTCGCGGCCTCCTCCCCGAACATCCGGAACTCGTCGGGGTGCACGAAGCGCGTGACGGGAAGGTGGTGGCGGGAGGGCTGGAGATACTGGCCGACGGTGAGCATGTCCACGTCGTGGGCCCGGAGGTCCCGCATCACCTGCAGGATCTCGTCATTGGTCTCGCCCAGCCCCACCATGATCCCGGACTTGGTCGGCACCGACGGGTGGCGCGCCTTGAACTGCTGCAGCAGCTGCATCGAGTGGGCGTAGTCGGAGCCGGGGCGCGCGGCTTTGTACAGCCGCTCCACGGTCTCGAGGTTGTGGTTCATCACGTCGGGCGGGTCAGCGTCGAGCACCGCGAGCGCCCGGTCGAGCCGCCCGCGGAAGTCCGGCGTGAGGATCTCGATCTTCGTCACCGGCGACAGCTCGCGGACTGCGCGGATGCAGTCGACGAAATGCCCGGCGCCGCCGTCGCGCAGGTCGTCGCGATCCACGCTGGTGATCACCACGTACTTCAGCTGGAGCTTGGCGATGGTCTCGCCCAGGTGCCGCGGCTCGTCGGGATCGAGGGGATTGGGCCGGCCGTGGGCCACGTCGCAGAACGGGCAGCGGCGCGTGCAGAGATCGCCCATGATCATGAAGGTGGCGGTGCCGTGGCCGAAGCACTCGCCGATGTTGGGACACGAGGCTTCCTCGCACACCGTGTGCAGGTTGTTGTCGCGCAGGATCTTCTTGATTTCGGTGAAGCGCTCGCCGCCGCCGGCGCGCACGCGGATCCACTCGGGCTTGCGCAGCGGCTCCGAGGCAACGATCTTGATCGGGATCCGCGCCGTCTTCAGGCCGCGTTTCTGCTGGATCTTCAGTTCGGAATCAGGCATTTCTGGAGGGTCCGGACGAGGCTTTCGCGCACCGAGCCGACATTATCGCCTACCCCCAGGTCGGCGAGCCGGGTGGAGGCGAGGCCCGGATAGCCGCAGGGATCGATGCGAGTGAAGGGGTCCAGGTCGACCTCGGCATTAAGCGACAGGCCGTGGTAGGTGCAGCCGCGCGAGACGCGCAGCCCCACGGCGGCGATCTTGGCCCCGCCTACGTAGACCCCGGGCATGCCCTCGCGACGTTCCCCGGCGATGCCGTATTCGGCAAGCACCTCGATCACCGCCTGCTCGAGGCGTCGCACCATCTCGCGCACGCCGTAACCGGAGCGCCGCAGATCCAGCAGCGGATATGCGACCACTTGCCCGGGCCCGTGGTAGGTCACCTGCCCGCCGCGATCGGTCTTCACCACCGGAATGCCGCGGGGATCGAGCACGTGCTCGGCCCGGCCCGCGAGGCCCAGGGTATAGACGGCAGGGTGCTCCACCAGCCAGAGCTGGTCGGGCGTTGCGCAATCGCGCGCGGCGTTGAACGCCTGCATCGCGCGCAACGTGGGCTCGTAGGCGACGAGCCCCAGGCGCCGGACGATCACAGGACCATCATCACCAGCGGATGCTTCGACAGTTCCGAGTAGAGCGCGTCCAGCTGCTCACGGCTCCTGGCGTTGATGGTGACGGTGAGCGAGAGGTAGCGCCCGTTGCGCGAGGCGCGCATCTCGATCGTGTCCGGGTGGAAATCCGGGGCGTGTTTCACGACGATGTCCGAGACGGTCTGCGCGTATCCGTCCTCGCGCCGCCCGACCACCTTGATCGGGAACACGCACGGAAAGGTCAGGAGGGAGGGAGGCTCTTCTTCCGGTTGGCTCATGGCGAGGTTCATGAGGGGAGGATGGGGGCCGCGGCCCCCGGAATCAAGCCGTCAGCGCGCTGGCGCTCCCGAGCCGGGCCTTGTGCTCCTGGAACAGCTGGTGCATGCGCCTGAACGTGGCGCCCGGGCGCCCGCTGCCCACGGGCTTGCCGTCGAGGGTGGTCACGGCCAGCACTTCCTTGGTGGAGGAGGTGAGCCAGACCTCGTCGGCGCGGCGCAGCTGCGCCTCCGGGATCGGACGGATCTCGAGCTTCACGGTCCCCTCGGCGGCGAGGCGCACCACCAGGTCGTAGGTGATGCCGAGGAGGATCAGGTTGTCCTGGGGCGCGGCCGCCACCACGCCATCCTTCACCACGAACACGTTTGAGGCCGAGGCTTCGGTCACGAACCCGTCGCGCAGCATGATGGTCTCGGTGGCGCCCACGTCGGCCGAGAGCTGGCGCGCGAGCACGTTGCCGAGGAGCGACGTGGACTTGATGTGGCACTTCTCCCAGCGGAAGTCCCGCGCCGTGATGCAGGCGACCCCGTTTTCCACCTGCTCCTTCGAGGGCGAGGCGAGGGGATAACACATCATGAACACGGTGGGCGTGATGCCCTTGGGCAGCACGTGGTCGCGCTTGGGCGGCACGCCGCGCGTCACCTGGATGTAGACCGACTGGTTGCCGGGATGGTGCGCGAGCAGGTCGCGCACGCTTTGCAGCCACTGCTCGACCGTATGGGGGTTGTCGAGCCGGATCTCGTCCATGGAGCGCTGCAGGCGCTCGAAGTGCTCGCGGCCGCGCAGCATCGCGCCGTTGTAGACCGGGATCACCTCGTAGACGCCGTCGCCGAAGATGAAGCCGCGGTCGAGGGGGGAGATGGAGATTCGGTCCAGGGGCAGCAGCTGGCCGTTGAAGTGCGCGATGGGAGTGGTCATGGGTCCGGGCGTAGCAGGAGTTTGAGGGTGTCCCACCCGCGGGAGAGGAAGCCCGCGATGGGCACGTCCTCGAGCGCGACGACGGGAAATTCCGCGACGCAAACCTGGTCGCGCATGAGCTTCATTATCCCCGCTTTCTGACCCGCGGCAAGCGGCGCCACGAAGGGCTGGCGGGTCTGGAGGACGGCGCGGATCCCGGTGAAGCGCTCGCGCGGCAGGGTGAGCCAGACGTCGCGGTCGAATCCCAGGGGGAAGGTTGCCCGGGTGCCCTTGTAGACCACGGGGGTCGCCACCGGCTCGCCGCGGCGGTAGAGCCGACGGGTCTCGTAGGCCTGGAAGCCGAAGTTCAGCAGCTTCTGGCCCTCCGCGGCGCGCAGCGCGTCGGAGCGTGCGCCGAGCACCACCGCCACCAGGCGGCGCTCGCCGCGCCGGGCGGAGGCCGCGAGGCCGAAGCCCGCGGCCTCGGTGAAGCCGGTGGCCAGCCCGTCCACCGAAGGGTCGGTCCAGAGCAGCCGGTTGCGGCTCGCCTGCGACATGCGGTTGTAGCTGAACTCCTTCAGCGCGAAGAGCGCGGACTGCTCGGGGAAGTCGCGCACCAGCGCGAGGCAGAGCGCCGCGAGGTCGCGGGCGGTGGAGGCGTGGCCCTCGGCGGGTTGGCCGCTCGCGTTCACGAAACGCGTGCCCGCCATGCCGAGACGCTTCGCCTGCGCATTCATGCGCTCGACGAACGCCTCCTCGGTGCCCGCCACCGCTTCGGCCAGCGCCACGGCCGCGTCGTTGGCCGATTGCACCGCGAGCCCGCGCAGCAGGTCGCCCACCGCCACCGGCGTGGCCGGCGAGAGGAACATGCGGGTGCCCGGCGCCTTGGCCGCGCGCTCGCTCACCGCGACCATCTTCGCCGCGTCGAGGGCGCCGTCGCGCATCGCCCGGAAAGCCACGTACGCGGTCATGAGCTTGGTGAGCGAGGCGGGCTCGAAGCGGTCTTCCTCGTTGGCCGCCGCGAGCGTCTGGCCCGACAGGGCATCGACCAGCACGAAGGCGCGGGCAGCCACCGGCGGCGCTGTCACCGGCTGGGCGAGGGCGGGGAAAACGGCGAGGAGTGTTGCCAGCGCGCAGGCGAATCGCATCGGGATCAGCGCGTGGTGACGGAGGGCGGCTGGCCGAGGGAGCGGCGCACCTTGTCGCCCACGGCGCCCGCCTCGGTGGCGTTGCGGTACGGGCCGATGCGCACGCGGTGCAGCCCGTCGCGGGCACTCACCTGCACCGGCTCGTTGAGCCACGAGAGCTCGCGGCTCACGTGGTCGCGGAAGAACTCCGCCGCCTCCGGGGTCGCGAAGGCGCCCAGCTGCAGCCACAGCCCGGCATCCTCCCGGGACAGCATCGGCGTCTCGACCCGCGGCGCCGTGGAGGCGATCGCGGCGGTCACGGTCGCCGTGGAGGAAGACGCCGCCTCGCCCGCCAGCACCCGCTCCACTTCCACCAGGCCGCTGCCCGCCGCGGCGATGCCGATGCGCACCGCCGCCGCGTAGGAGAGGTCGATGATCCGGTTGCCGTGGAACGGGCCGCGGTCGTTCACGCGCACCACGACCGAGCGAGCGTTCTTCACGTTGGTTACGCGCACGAAGCTCGGGATCGGCAATGTCTTGTGGGCCGCGGTCATCGCGAACATGTCGTAGGCCTCGCCCGAGGCGGTCTTCTGCCCGTGGAACTTGCGTCCGTACCAGGAGGCGAGGCCGCGCTCCTTGCCGGGCTGCTTGCTCACCACCGGCGCGTAGGTCTGGCCGAACACGGTGTAGGGTCGGTTGGCGAAGCGGTGGAACGGCTCGTCGCGCGGTACCGCGTCGGGGATCTGGGCGAGGTTGTCGGGCACCTTCTCCGGCGGGCCGTCGTCGGAGTAGTACTTCCCGAACGCCGACGCGGGGGGCTGCGCCGGCCCCTTCGGCGCCGTGCCGCACGCAGCTGCGAGGAGCAGCGGGGCGAGCAGCCAAAGTGCGTTCACCGGCGGATATCGCATCAGCTGGCCACCAGCTGCTTGTGGGTGGAAATCGACATCAGGATCCCGAACCCCGCCAGCATCGACAAGAGCGCGGTGCCGCCATAACTCACCAGTGGCAACGGCACGCCCACCACCGGAAGGATGCCGCTCACCATCCCCATGTTCACGAACGCGTAGGTGAAGAAGGTGAGGGTGATGGAGCCCGCCACGAGGCGCGCGAACACGGTCGAGGCGTTGGCCGCGATCATCAGGCCGCGCCCGATGATGAGAAGGTACAGCACCAGCAGGATGGAGGTGCCCACCAGGCCGAACTCCTCGCCGAAGACCGCCAGGATGAAATCGGTGGAGCGCTCCGGCAGGAAATCGAGCTGCGACTGGGTGCCGTTGAGCCACCCCTTGCCGAGGATGCCGCCGGAGCCGATGGCGATGGTCGACTGGATGATGTGGTATCCCGCGCCCAGCGGATCCTCCATCGGGTCGATCAGCGTGTGGACGCGCCTCCTCTGGTAATCGTGGAGCATGCCCCACACGAAGGGCAGCGCCGCGGCGAAGGCGACGCCGGCGGAGACGATGACCTTCCACGACAGGCCCGCGAGGAAGATCACGAAGAACCCCGAGGCGAACACCAGCACCGATGTGCCGAGGTCGGGCTGGCGGGCGATGAGCCCCACGGGGATGGCGACCAGCACCGCGGCCACCGCGTAGTCGACCACGCCCAGACCTTCCTCGCGGCGGTGGAAATACCACGCCAGCACCAGCGGGAGCGCGATCTTCATGATCTCCGAGGGCTGGATGGTGGTGAATCCGAGGTTCAGCCAGCGCCGAGCGCCCATGCGGATGTCGCCGAAGACGGCCACGCCGATGAGGAGCAGCAGCGCCACCGCATAGAGCGGCACCGCGAGGCGCATCAGCACCTGGGGATGCACCTGGGCTAAGAGCCAGAGGGCCACGAGGGCGACGCCGAGGTTTCGCACCTGCACCAACACGCGGTCGAGCGAGCCGCCGCCCGAGGCCGAGTACACGACCGTGAGCCCGAGGGCGAAGGTGATGGCGAGCGCCGCCATCAGCGGGCCGTCGATGCGGCGTGCGAGGAAATCGAAGGCGCGGCTAATCATTGCTGAGCTTCGGCTTCTCGGCCGGGAGCTTGCCGAGCAGGAAGTAGTCGAACACCACCCGCGCGATCGGGGCGGCGGTGCCGCTGCCGCTGCCGCCGTTCTCCACCAGGAGCGCCATGGCGAGCTTGGGGTCCTCGGCGGGCGCGAAGGCGACGAACAGCGCATGGTCGCGATGCTCCTCGCGCAGCTTGGCGGCGTCGTACTTCTCGCCCTGCTTCAATCCGATTACCTGAGCAGTGCCGGTCTTGCCGGCGATCGTATAGCCCGCGTTGGCGCCCGCCTTGGCGGCGGTGCCGCCGGGGCTTGTCACCGCCACCATCGCCGCCGTCACCAGGGCGAGGTGCTCGGGCTTGATCGCAACCGCGGGGCCGGTGCGCGGCTCCTGTGCCTTGGTTTGCCTGGTGCGCGCGTCCTCCACGCCCTTCAGCAGCCGCGGGTAGACCGGGGTGCCGCCGTTGGCGAGGGTGGCCGTCATCGCCGCCAGCTGGAGGGGGGTGGCGAGCATGTAGCCCTGGCCGATGCCCACGCTCACCGTGTCGCCGGCGTACCACTTCTGCTTGAAGCGTTTCCACTTCCACTCCTGCGAGGGCGAAATCCCCTGCAGCTCGCCCTCGATGTCGATGCCGGTCTTGGCGCCCAGGCCGAACTTCGAGAGGTACTCGTGGATCGCGTCGATGCCGAGGTCCACGGCGAGGCCATAGTAGTACGTGTCGCAGGACACCACGATGGAGCGGTGCATGTTCACCATGCCGTGGCCTTCCTTCTTCCAGTCGCGGTAGCGGTGGGCCATGCCGGGCAGCGTGTAGAAGCCCGGGTCGCTGATCGCGTACTCGGGCGTGCGCTTGCGGTACTCGAGGGCGGCCAGCGCCATGAACGGCTTGATGGTCGAGCCCGGCGGGTACTGGCCGCGCAGCGCCCGGTTGTTGAGCGGCCGGTCGGGGGAGGTGTTGAGCGCCTCCCAGTTCACCGGGTCGATGCCGTCCACGAAGAGGTTGGGATCGAAGCCGGGCTTGGAGACCAGCGCCAGCACCTCCCCCGTCTTCGGGTCCATCGCCACCAGCGCGCCGCGGTAGTTCTGGAACGCCTCCTCGGCCACGCGCTGCAGCTTGAGGTCCAGCGTCACCACCAGGTTGTTGCCCGACAGCGGCTCGTTGCGCGACAGCGCGCGGATTGCGCGGCCGCCCGAATCCACCTCCACTTGCTCGGAGCCGGTCACGCCGTGCAGCTCCTTTTCGTAGGCGCCCTCGATGCCGAGCTTGCCGATGTGGTCGGTGCCCTTGTAGTTGGTGGTGAGCCCGGCCTCGTCGATGCGCTTCAGGTCGGCGTCGTTGATGCGCCCGATGTAGCCGATGGCGTGGGAGGCCACCTCCCCCTGGGGATAGGAGCGGAACAGCCGCGCCTTGATCTCGAAGCCCGGGAAGCGGTAGCGGTTCACCGCGAAGCGCGCCACCTCCTCCTCGGTGAGGCGGGTGCGGATCGGCAGGCTCTCGAAGCTCTTGCTCTCTTCCTGGAGCTTGCGCAAGCGCCGGCGGTCGCGCGCCGAGACCTCGATCACCGTGGCGAGCTCGTCCAGAGCGCGGTCGAGGTTGGCCACCTTGCTCGGCGTGACCTCGAGCGTGTAGGCGGAGTAGTTGGCGGCGAGCACCTCGCCGTTGCGGTCGAGGATGAGGCCGCGGTTGGGCACCACCGGCACCACGGAGATGCGGTTGGCCTCGGCGAGCGTGTGGTAGTGCTCGCGCTGCACCACCTGCAGCCAGACGAAGCGCGCCAGCAGCGTGCCGAGCGCGAGCAGCACCGCGAGGCTCGCCAGCAGCAGCCGGTTGCGGAAGACGTTGAGCTCGCCTTGCTGGTCGCGCAGCGCCTGCCCGACCCTCATGCGGATTCGCCCCCGCGCCGGCGGCGCACGGCTGTGGAGTACAGCAGCCAGTGGGTCGGCGCCCACAGCAGCGCCGTCAGCACCGGCGAGACGAGGAATGCCCAGCCCGGAAAGTCGGAGCCGAGCAGCAGGTTCAGCAGCAGCAGCGTGGTGCCGGAGACGAAGGTGAGCCCCAGCACGTGCAGCGTCTGCTCCGGCAGGTGGAAGGAGAGGATCCTGAGCCGCAGGACCTGCGCGAGGTAGACGCCGGCCACGTAGGCGAAGGCGTGCTGGCCCAGCAGCATCGAGTCGCTCACGTCCATCAGGAGCCCCACGGCGAAGGCGACTCCCTGGCCGATGGAGCGCGGCTCGTGCAGGGTCCAGAAGAGCAGCACCAGGAACACCAGGTCGGGGCGCGCGAGCAGCCAGTCGCCGGACCACGGCAGCACGTCGATCACGTAGGCGGCGGCGAGCGAGATGAAGATCAGCCCCGCGCCCGCGGGGCCCTTCATCACGTCGCGTGCGACGGGCGTGAGGTCGGCGGGCCTCATCGCTCCCCCCGGCGCGCGCGCGGCCGATCGCGACCGACCTTCTTGGCGCTCTCCTCGCCCTTGGTCTCGGGCCGCGGCGGCGGTGTCGCCGGCAGCGGCAACACCAGCACGAAGCGATGGTTCTCGACGCCGGCGGCGGGGCGGGCGGAGATCTTGGCGAAGACATAGGCCGAGTTCTTCTCGGCGCTCGCCACCTGCGCCACCACCAGCCCCGGCGGATAGGTGGCGTCGATG
>JBBQBW010000041.1:0-10402 GCA_038318025.1 Burkholderiales bacterium
GCAGCGAGGATCGCGATGGCGCCGAACATGCCGCCCATCATGTCGTTTACCGGGGCGCCGGCGCGCAGCGGGCGCCCGACGGGGCCGGTCATGTAGGCGAGGCCGCTCATCATCTGCACGACTTCATCGAGCGCGGTGCGCTTCTCGTAGGGCCCGGTGAGGAAGCCCTTCAGCGAGCAGTACACGAGCCGCGGGTTCAGCTTCGCGAGCGACGCGTAGTCGAGCCCCTTGGCGGTGAGGGCCCCCGGCCGGAAGTTTTCGAGGAACACGTCGGCGGTGGCGAGCAACTCCTTCACCTTAGCAAGCCCCGCCTCGGTCGCGAGGTCGAGGGTCACGCTCTTCTTGTTGCGGCTGAAGGAAGCGAAGAAGCCCGCGCCGGTGCTCTTGAGATACCGCGTGGGATCCCCCTTGCCCTCGGGCTCCACCTTGATCACTTCGGCCCCCAGGTCGGCCAGCACCAGGCCGCAGGTGGGGCCCATCACCATGTGCGAGAACTCGATGACGCGCAGTCCCGCGAGCGGCAGCGATGCCATCACCCTCTCCCCGGGGACAGGTCACGACTCGATGCCGTGTCGATGCCGGTATCGAGGCCCATCGCTTCCAGCAGGAACACCAGGTCCTCGATCACGATGTTGCTGGTGGCGCCGGGCGCGTAGGGGCACCCGCCGCGCAGGTTGGGCACCAGGGCCAGCACCGTGATGCCGGGGATCTTCAGCGCCTCGCGCACCACCTCCGGCGCATCGGCCATCTGCGGCAGCCGCTTCGGCGGCACGAAGGAGGCGACCTCGAT
This sequence comes from Burkholderiales bacterium, assembly GCA_038318025.1. Lineage (GTDB taxonomy): Bacteria > Pseudomonadota > Gammaproteobacteria > Burkholderiales > Usitatibacteraceae > Usitatibacter. The sequence goes on from JBBQBW010000041.1 coordinate 791, forward strand.
CTCCTTCAGCCCCGCGGCGGCGAGCGCGCGAATCCACTGGTGCTTCACCGCCGTGGGCATCGCCCGCTTGATGCTCTGCAGCCCGTCGCGCGGGCCGACCTCGCTCACCATCACCTTCATGCTCACCTCCAGGGGGACAGACCACCAATTGCACTTGATGAACAACAGTTTCATCCTCCGCAATTGGTGGTCTGTCCCCTAAGGTCGAAGGTCGTCCCCTAAGGTCTCCTAGATCTCGAGGTTGTCGATCAACCGCGTGCGGCCCAGCCACGCGGCACCCAGCACCACCAGCTCGCGGTCGTCCTTGGCGGGCGGAGTGAGGCGATTGCGCTCGCGCAGCTCGATGTAGTCCACGCGCCAGCCGTCGCCCTCGAGGTCCGCGGCCGCCGCAGCGGTGAGCGTGGCGAAATCACGGCTGCCGCCGCGCACCGCCGCGGCGATGGCGCCCAGGTTGCGCGACAGTCGCACCGCCTGGCCGCGCTCCATGGTGGTGAGGTAGCCGTTGCGCGACGACATCGCCAGTCCGTCGGGCTCACGCACCGTCTCGCAGCCCACGATCTCGATCGGGAAGTTGAGCTGTCGCACCAGCTGGCGGATCACGAAGAGCTGCTGGTAGTCCTTCTTGCCGAACACCGCCACCTGGGGACCGGCGATGTTGAGGAGCTTCGCCACCACCGTCACCACGCCCTGGAAGTGGCCCGGCCGGAAGCTGCCGCAGAGCTGCTCGGCGGCCTTGGGCGGGGTGATGAGCATCTCCTGGGGATCGGGGTAGAGCTCGTCCTCGCCGGGCACGAACACCACGTCGCAGCCCGCGGAGCGCAGCCGCGCGCGGTCGTCGGCGAGGGTGCGCGGATAACGGTCGAAATCGCCGCCGGGCTCGAACTGCAGCCGGTTCACGAAGATCGACGCCACCACGCACTTCGCGCGCTTCTTCGCCTCCGTCACCAGCGCGATGTGGCCCGCATGCAGGTTGCCCATCGTAGGCACCAGCGCGATCGTCTCCTCCCCCGCGAGGCGGGACTGGAGCTGGTCGACGGAGTTGATGAGGTCCATGGCTTGCCTGGGGGTCAGACTCCCAGGGCTCAGAAGGAATGCTCGGCGGCGGGGAAGGACTTGTCCTTCACGGCGCGGACGTAGGCCTCGATGGCGGCCTGGGGCGAAGCGGCGCCGGCCATGAAGTTCTTCACGAAGCGGGCCTTGCGTCCCGGGTAGATGTCGAGCATGTCGTAGACCACCAGCACCTGGCCGGAGACGTCGACCCCCGCGCCGATACCGATGGTGGGGACGGTGAGCGCCTGGGTCACGCGTTTCGCGGCCGCGGCGGGCATCGCCTCCATCAGCACGATGGCGGCGCCCGCGCCCTCGAGCGCCTTGGCGTCGGCGATGAGGCGCTCCACGGCGTCCTCGGTCTTGCCCTGCACCTTGTAGCCGCCCAGGGTATGGACCATCTGCGGGGTGAGGCCGATGTGCGCGCAGACCGGGATGCCGCGATCCACCAGGAAGCGCGTGGTCTCGACCATCAGCGCCCCGCCCTCCAGCTTCACCATGCCAGCGCCCGCGGCCATCAGGCGCGAAGCGTTGCGAAACGCCTGCTGCGGCGACTCCTGGAACGAGCCGAACGGCATGTCGCCGATGATCACCGCCTTGTTGCTGCCCCGGGCCACGCAGCGCACGTGGTACTCGATGTCCTCGATCGACACGGCGAGGGTGGAATCGTGGCCCTGCACCACCATGCCGAGGGAGTCTCCGATGAGGAGCATCTCGACCCCGGCCGCCTCGGAAATCCGGGCGAAGCTCGCGTCGTAGCAGGTCAGCATGACGAGCTTCTCGCCCGCGCGGGCGCGCTCGGCCAGCTGCGGCAGGGTGAGGCGGCGTTCGGCGGTTTGTGCGCTCATGGGAGGGCGATTCTACCTTCAGGAACGGTTGAAGAACTCGCGCCCGCCGCGGATCGCGTTCATGCGCGCAACCAGCAGGTCGAGGTGCTCGGGGACATCGACGAAATTCAGCCGCTCGCTGTTCACGATCAGGAGCGGGCTCGCGTCGTAATCGTAGAAGTAGCGCGTATAGGCTTCCGAGAGGTTGCGCAGGTAATCCTCGCTGATCCCGGCCTCGATCGGGTTGCCGCGCTTCTTCACCCGGTGGATCAGCGTCTCCACCGAGGCCTGGAGGTAGATCACCAGGTCCGGCTGCGGTGCCTGGGGCCGCACGTGGTCGAAGATGCGCGAATAGAGCTGGTACTCGGCGTCGGCGAGGGTCATGCGGGCGAAGAGCGGGTCCTTGGCGAGCGCGAAGTCGGCCACCGTGGGCTTGCCGAAGAGGTCCGGCTGCTTCAGCTCCTCCAGCCGCTGCACGCGCTGGAACAGGAAGAAGAGCTGGGTCGGCAGCGCGTGGCGCTTCATGTCGCGGTAGAAGAGCGGCAGGAACGGATTGGCCTTCGCATCCTCGAGTAGCGCGACGCCGTTCAGGCGCTGCGCGAGCTTCATGGCGAGGCTGGTCTTGCCGCAGCCGATCGGCCCCTCCACCACGATGTAGCGATGCTTCATCGCGCCAGCTCCGCGGCCCGCCCGCGCCCGGGGATCACCGCGTCGGGCCACACCTCGAGGAGTGGCAGCAGCACGAAGGGCCGGTCGTGGGCCCGCGGGTGGGGGATGGTGAGCCCCGGCTCATGCACCACGGCGTCGCCGTAGAGGACGATGTCGAGGTCGAGGGTGCGGGGCCCATTGGGGATGTCGCGAACGCGGCCGTGGCGCTGCTCGATAGCCAGCAGGCCGTCGAGCAATGCGCGGGGCGCCAGACGCGTTTCCACCAGCGCGCAGGCGTTCACGAAGTCTGGCTGGTCGGCATAACCCACCGGCTTGGTGTGGTGCAGGGACGAGCGGGCGATGACGCGCGTCTGCGGCAGCTCGGCCAGCTCGGCGAAGCCGCGCCGCACCTGGGCCTCGGGATCGTCCAAGTTGGAGCCCAGGGCCACGACGGCTTTCACCGCGGGGGTCAAGCGTCGCCCTCCGGCACTCCCGTGTCGGGAGCTGCGCCTTCGCGCTTCTTGCCGCCGCTGCGGCGCTTGCGCCGCTTCTTCTTCGGCCCCGACTCGTCGGAGACCAGCATGCGTTCGCGCTCGTCGGGATCGACCGCCTGGAACCGCTCCCACCACTTGGCCACTTCGGCCGGCGCATTGGCCGAGGCCGCGCGCAGCTCGAAGAAGTCGTAGGCGGCGCGGAAGCGCGGGTGCTCGAGGAGGCGAAACGGGCGGTGGCCGCCGCGCTGCAGGAAGCGCGGCTGCATCAGCCACAGCTCCTTCATGGTGGCGTCGAAGCGGCGCGGGATCGCGAGCGACTCGCGCTGCTCGTCGAGGGCCTCGTGCATCGCCGAGTGCAGCGCGGGCGTCGGGGGCTGGCCCTTGTCCTCGAACTTCTCGAGGTTGCGCTCAACCTGGCCCCAGAGGAGTGCCGCGAGCAGGAACGCGGGCGACACGGGCTTGCCGGCGGCGAGACGCTCGTCGGTGGCGTGCAGCGCCGCCATCGCGAACGGACCCGCCTGGGCGTCGTCGAGGGCGAGGTCCAGCAGCGGCAGCAGGCCGTGATGCAGCTCCATCGCGCGCAGCACGCGCACGCACTCCACCGCGTTGCCCGAGAGCAGCAGCTTGAGGATCTCCTCGAAAAGCCGCGCCTGGGGGACGTTCTCCAGCAGGTGCTTCAGCTCCGCCACCGGCGCCGCGGTCTTGGCGTCGATCTCGAGGTTCAGCTTCGCCGACAGGCGCGCGGCGCGCAGCATCCGCACCGGGTCCTCGCGATAGCGGGTCGCCGGGTCGCCGATCATCACCAGCTTCTTCGCCTTCAGGTCCTTCATGCCGTGCACGTAATCCCAGACCTCTTCCTTCACCGGGTCGTAGAAGAGGGCGTTGACCGTGAAGTCGCGGCGCAGCGCATCCTCGGCCTGGGTGCCGAAGACGTTGTCCGAAAGCATGCGGCCGTGCTCGTCGGTGTTGTCCTCGGTGGCCTCGCGGGTGAAGTGGGCACGGAAGGTGGAGGTCTCCACCATGTCGGCGCCGCACAACACGTGCACGATCTGGAAGCGCCGCCCGATGATGCGCGAGCGGCGAAACACGCCACGCACTTCCTCCGGCGTCGCGTTGGTGGCGATGTCGAAGTCCTTGGGGTGGTGGCCCAGCAGCAGGTCGCGCACGGCGCCGCCGACCACGAAGGCCGCGTAGCCGGCGCGCTGCAGCTCCTCGCAGGTGCGCCGGGCGCACTTGCTGATGGACTCCTTCTGGATGGAGTGCTTGTCCGGGCCGTAGATGACCGGCTTCGCGTCCTTGTGGGTGATCGCGGTGCGTCGCCCGAACAGTGCGTCGATGTATTTTTTTATCATGGGTAGTTGCCGGCTGCGCCAGGGTGGAACACGGATAAACGCGGATAGAGGCACGGATGACACGGATGAGTCAGGCCAATGAAACTACGGTGATTCCATTTGGCACGGTGATCGATTTGAGTGCCGCACAGCTGAATGAAACTGCCGCGGTTCCACCTCGCACGGTGATCGATTCGAGCGCCACAATTCATTCTCATTCCGGCAATCCGTCGCAATCCGTGTTCATCCGTGTCCGACCTCCCGCAGGGATATGATTTCCCACCCGCGCTCCTGCGCGGCCTTCGCCAGGGTGGCGTCGGGGTTCACCGCCACCGGATGGTCGACCCGCTCCAGCAGCGGCAGGTCGTTCAACGAATCGCTGTAGAACCAGCTGTCGTAGTCGCAGAGCGTCGTCCCGCGCTGCGCCAGCCACTCCTCGACGCGCCGGATCTTGCCCTCGCGGAAGGTGGGCGTGCCCCGAGGCTTGCCGCTGAAGGCGCCCGCCGCGTCCTCCTCGATGTCGGTGGCGAGCAGATGCTCGACGCCGAGGTGGCGCGCGATCGGCGCGGTGATGAAGCGGTTGGTGGCGGTCACGATGGCGGTGAGCGCCCCGCGGTGCTTGTCGATGAGCGCCCGCGCCTGCGGGAACACGATCGGCTCGATGCGCTTCTCCATGTAGCTCGCATGCCAGGCATCGAGCTGCGCGCGGGGGTGGCGGGCCAGCGGGCCCAGCTGGAAATCGAGGAACTCGTGGATATCCAGCGTGCCGTCCTTGTAGCGCTCGTAGAACCACTGGTTCCGGGCATCGTACTCGCCGCGGTCGATCACGCCTGCGTCGATGAGGAACGACGCCCACTCGTAGTCGCTGTCGCCGTCGAGCAGCGTGTGGTCGGGGTCGAAGAGGGCGAGTTGAGGCCTCTCCTTCGTCGTTTGCCGGGTCATGGTTGCAGCGCCGCCTTCAGGAGCGGCACGGTGATGTTGCGCCCGGTCTCGAGCGAGTAGCGGTCGAGCGCATCGAGCGCCGCGACCAGCGACCCCATGTCGCGGCGGGCATGGGTGAGGAGGTAGGCGCCCACCTCCTCGGAGAGGTCGAAGCCGCGGCTTTTCGCGTGGGCGGCGAGCGCCGCGCGCTTCTCAGAATCGGTGAGCGGCAGCACGCGGAACACGAGGCCGGTGGCGAGCCGGGTGGCGAGGTCCCGGCGCAGCGTGGTGTGCGCCGGCGCCACCGACGCCGTGGCGAAGAGGAAATCGAAGCCACCGTCGACGAAGGCGTTGAAAAGCTCGGCCTGGGCCTCCTCGCCAAGGCGATCGACGCCATCGATCACCCGCGCGCGCGCCGTGGCGCTGGCCTCGAAGGCGCGGGCGAGGTGGGTCTTGCCGGCGCCGGGCTCGCCCCACGCATAGATGACGCGCTCGGGCGGCGCGGCGCGGACGGCGGCCTGGAGCGCGTGGAAGAGCTCGGCATTGCCGCCGTGAACGTAGTTCGCGAAGGTGGGCGGCGGGGCCTGGGTAAGATCGAGGAGGAGCTGCCTCATGGAGGGATTCTTCCCCGGGTCAGCGCCGCTTCGGAGGATCCGTCGGTCGGCTTGGCCCGGGCGCGGCCCCTGGGGGACGCATCAACCAAATTTTAGCATTCGATGCCTTAGAATCGACCATGGCCATCGCACAACCGATCCAGATCCGCTTCGAGCGCTTCAACGGCGACATCGGCATCGCCCCCGCCAAACCGCCCGAACTCGTCGCCGACGCGGATAAACCCGCCCTCCTCGAACGCATCCGGAAGCTCCTCAAGGAGCGCGATGCGGTCCTCGTGGCCCACTACTACGTGCATCCGGACCTCCAGGACCTAGCGCAATCCAGCGGCGGCACGGTGTCCGATTCCCTGGAGATGGCGCGCTTCGGCCGCGACCACCCGGCGCAGACCATCGTGGTCGCGGGGGTGCGCTTCATGGGCGAGACGGCGAAGATCCTGAACCCCGAGAAGAAGGTCCTGATGCCGGACCTCCAGGCGGAGTGCTCCCTCGACCTCGCCACCCCGGGCCCGCAGTTCGCCGCCTTCTGCGACGCGCATCCCGACCGGGTAGTGGTGGTCTACGCCAATACCAGCGCGGCGGTGAAGGCGCGCGCCGACTGGATGGTCACCTCCTCCATCGCCGAGAAGATCGTGGGCCACCTCCACGCCCAGGGGAAGAAGATCCTGTGGGCGCCCGACAAGCACCTCGGCGACTACGTGCAGCGGGCCACCGGCGCCGACATGCTGATGTGGAACGCCGCCTGCGTGGTGCACGACGAGTTCAAGGCGCAGCAGCTGGAGGAGATGAAGCTGCAGCACCCGGACGCGAAGATCCTGGTGCACCCCGAGTCCCCCGCCGCGGTGATCGCGATGGCGGACGCCGTGGGCTCCACCACCGGCATCATCCAGGCGGCCGAGCGGCTCGGCGCGCACAAGTACATCGTCGCCACCGACAACGGCATCCTCCACCAGATGAGAAAGCGCATGCCCGGGGTGACGTTCCTCGAGGCGCCCACCGCCGGCAAGGGCGCCACCTGCCAGAGCTGCGCCCACTGCCCGTGGATGGCGATGAACGGCCTCGGCAACCTGCTCGCGACCCTCGAGGGCGCGGCCGGCCACGAGGTGTTCGTCGATCCCGAGGTGGGAAAGCGCGCCAAGCTGCCGATCACGCGCATGCTCGACTTCGCGCGCGAGCACCTGCCCGCGATGAAGGGCAGCGGGGACGCTTAGGGGACAGACCACCAGTTGCGATCGATGAAACAATCGTTCCAGTATGCGCAATTGGTGGTCTGTCCCCTAAGGTTTTGAGTTGATGTCGGGCACGGCGCACCGACGCCGCTGCGGCTGCTGCGCCGCTACGTGCGCTCCTTCGCCCACACCGCCTTCATCTTCGTCCTCGACCGCGAGGGACGCTTCCGCGAGGCGCTGCCGCCGGGCACGCCGGCGGGGAGAATTGCAGCCGTCATCGAGGACGCGCTCGACTCCGGCCCTGACGCGGGGTCGATCTGATAAAATTTGCCCTCTGAATCAAGAGGATCGCCCCGTGAACGACCACGCTCCCATGACCTATCGCGATGCCGGCGTCGACATCGACGCGGGTGATGCGCTCGTCGAGCGCATCAAGCCGATGGCGCAGCGCACCATGCGCCCCGAGGTGATAGGGGGAATCGGCGGCTTCGGCGCGCTGGTGGAGGTCTCGAAGAAGTACCAGAACCCGGTGATGGTCTCGGGCACCGACGGCGTGGGCACCAAGTTGAAGCTCGCCTTCCGGCTGAAGAAGCACGACACCATCGGCATCGACCTGGTGGCGATGAGCGTGAACGACATCCTGGTGTCCGGCGCCGAGCCGATCTTCTTCCTCGACTACTTCGCCTGCGGCAAGCTCGACGTGGGTGTCGCCGCCGCGGTGGTGAAGGGCATCGCCGAAGGCTGCGAGCAGGCGGGTGCGGCGCTGATCGGCGGCGAGACCGCCGAGATGCCCGGCATGTACGACCCCAACGAATACGACCTCGCGGGTTTCGCCGTGGGGCTGGTGGAGAAGTCGAAGATCATCGACGGCAAGAAGATCGCCCCGGGCGACGTGGTGATCGGCCTCGCATCCAGCGGCGCGCACTCCAACGGCTACACGCTGGTGCGCAAGGTGGTCGCAGTGAGCGGCGCGGACCTCTACGAGTCCTTCGACGGGAATCGCACCCTGGGTCAGGCACTTCTCGAGCCCACGCGCATCTACGTGAAGCCGGTGCTGGCGCTCCTCGACAAGGTATCGGTGCGGGGCGTGGCCCACATCACCGGCGGCGGCCTCACCGAGAACATCCCCCGCGTGCTGCCCGCGGGCACCGCGGCGCGCCTGGAGGCCGCGCGTTGGCCGCGCCCGGCGATCTTCGACTGGCTGAAGAAGCACGGCGGCATTGAACAAGCCGAAATGCACCGCACCTTCAACTGCGGGATCGGCATGGTGGTGATCGTCGCCCGCGACGAGGCCGCGCTGGCCCTCGCGAGCCTGGCCGCGAGCGGCTGCGAGGCTTACGAAGTGGGCTCGATCGTGGCCCGGGAAGGGGACGGTCCGCAGGCCGTCGTGGTGTGAAGTCCGGTGTCATCCTCATCTCGGGCCGCGGCAGCAACATGCGCTCGATCGTCGAGGGCGCGACCGGGCTCGAAGTAAGGGCCGTCATCGCCAACCGCTCCGGGGCGGGCGGGCTGGAGTGGGCGAAGGGCCGCGGGCTCGCGACCGAGGTCGTGGACCACACCGGGTTCGCCTCGCGCGCGGCGTTCGACGCGGCGCTCGGCGAGCGCATCGCCGAGCGCGAGCCGGACTTCATCTTCCTGGCGGGCTTCATGCGCATCCTCACGCCGCAATTCATCGAAAGGTTTTCGCGCCGCATCGTGAACATCCATCCGTCGCTCCTTCCCGCCTTCACCGGGCTCCACACCCATCGCCGCGCGCTCGCGGCCGGGGTGAAGCTGCACGGCGCCACCGTGCACGTGGTGACTCCGGAGCTGGACGACGGCCCGATCCTGGCGCAGGCCGCGGTGCCGGTGATGCCCGGCGACACCGAGGAGCGGCTCGCCGCGCGCGTGCTGGCCGCCGAGCATCGCATCTATCCGCAGGTGGTGCGGTGGCTGGTCGAGGATCGCGTCCGCTTCGACGGCGACGTCGTCCGGGTCGAGGGCGCGGGCGTTGAAGGCGACTGGATCGCCTCCCCCCGGGACGCCACATGAAGAAGCTCTGCTCCGCCCTGCTGCTCCTCGCCGCCGCCGGCTGCGCCCACGCGCTGGCCCAGGTCACCGCCGCGCCGCGCGAGATCAATTCCGAATACCGCATCACCCACTCGGGCATCGCCATCGGCCGGGTCACCGAATCGTTCTCCCGCAAGGGCGATGCTTACTCCATCCAGAGCGTCACGCGCTCCGACGGCCCGCTCAAGCTGATCCGGGACGAGGAGATCACGCTCGAGAGCGCGGGCCGCGTCGAGGCTGGCGGCCTGGTGCCGCTCACCTTCGGCCAGCGCCGCGCCGGCAAGCCCGACCGCGACCTCAAGGCGAGCTTCGACTGGGCCCACGGCGTCATGCACTCCTCCTATCGCGGCGAGCGCAACGAGGTGCCATTGCCCGCGAACACCCAGGACCGCCTGTCGCTCATGTACCAGTTCATGAACCTCGGCGCCGCGAAGGACGAGCGCGTGAACGTCTCGATGTCGAACGGACGCAAGGTGGACCAGTACACCTACCGCCTGGTCGAGGAAGTGCGCATC
>JBBQBW010000042.1:0-10344 GCA_038318025.1 Burkholderiales bacterium
CCGAGCCGGCTTCGGGCTCCGTAATTGCGATCACCGGCTTGTCGCCCTCGACTATCGGCGGCAGGAATTGGAGCTTCTGGGCCTGCGTTCCGAGCTCGACTATGGCCTTCTGGACCGCAGTGTTCGCATCCACCACGATGCGGGCGATGACCCCGCCGACCTTGGCGATTTCCTCGGAGACGAGGATGGCGTCGATGAGCGGGCGCCCGGCTCCCCCGTATTCCTTGGGAATGGTGAGCCCCATGAATCCTTCGTCCGCCAGCGCCTTCACGACGTCCCACGGGTACTCGTTGGTCTTGTCCATCTCCTTCAGGCGCGGCTCGACGATCGTCCGTGCGAAGGTTCGCGCCCGGTCCTTGAGTCGCTGCTGGTCGCCGGTCAGTGAAAACGAGAACATCGACGGGTCCTTGGGCTCGTTCAGGCCGCAGTCAGGGCCGATTGGGCGCGGCCCGTACGCAGCCCCGCCTGGATGTGGGCAATCGCCGCCTCGGTCGTCATGACGGGCGCATAGCAGTTGTTGAGCTGCTCGAGCGTCTGGCCGTGCAGCGGCTGCGTGGTCCCGCACGCATCGCCGATGACGATGGGCATGTAGCCCAGTTCGCGTGCATGGCGCGTGGCCATCTCGATGCACCAATCGGTGTGATAGCCGGAAAGGAGCAGGGTCTCGACGCCCCACTGCTTGAGCCATCGATCGAGGCCCGTGCCGGTGAAGATGCTCCAGCCGGGGTAGACGAGGTTGCGATCGTCGTCCTGGAGGATGGCTTTGACTTCGGTTACCAGGTCGCACTCCCAGTCCTTGCGGGCACGGTCGTGTTTGTAGTCCTTGTTCCAGAACTGGTACTGGACCCGGTCCATCTCGTTGGACGGCTCCTTCTCGCCGATGAAGCGGTCGTAGCGCAGCCAGACGAAGGGCATCGCGGCCTTGCGGCAGACCGCGGCCAGTTTCAGGGTGTTCGCAAGGCTCCCCCCCTCGTCGCGCGCCCCTTTCCAGATGCCCTCGTGGGTGAGACACCCCTGGGGATCGAGGATGCTGTTCTGGGAGTCCATGTTGATGAAAGCGGCGCGGCTGGAGAAAAGCCGCTTGAAATCCAGCGCCAGCCACTGATCGTGGGTCTTGGGAACCATCGCAGCCTCCGGGGGGAACTGCAGGCGAGTATAGCCTCGCCTATCCATATGTCCAATGCATTTACCTTGTGCTATCCATCTGTTTTGGTAATGTAGTGCCTTCGGGATTGTCGGATGGAGATGCCCATGGAGATGCGCACCGTGCACTACTTCATCGCGGTCGCCGAGCTGCTCAACTTTTCCGCGGCGGCGAGCAAGCTGGGCCTGTCGCAATCGGCGATCTCCCGCCAAATCCAGCTGATGGAAGCGGAGCTGGGAGTGCGGGTCTTCGACCGCGTTGGCCGAAAGGTCATCCTCACGCCCGCCGGCCGCGATCTGCTCGAGCGCTGTTACGAAGTCCGCAAAGGGATGGACTCGCTCACATCGAGGGCCACCGAGCTTGCGTCCGGAACGCAGGGCACGATCCGAATCGGGGCGACACCCCAGACCCTCGAAAGCGTGGTGTCACGCATCCTTCCCGGATTCATGAAGAAACATCCCGACCTGCGCATCTCGCTCGTCGAGGATGGCTCGGCGAAACTGGCTGAAACGGTCGAGCGTGGAGATATCGACCTGGCGATTGGCGCGCTGGGCGCCGATCGGGGCCTCAAGTCCCGCACGTTGTTTCCATTGGTCGTGCTCGTTGCCCTGCCGGCCGATCACCGGCTCGGGCGGCGCAAGAGCATCGATATCGAGGACCTCGCCGACGAGCAGGTCTTGCTGCTGCGCAAGGATTTCATGACGCGCCAGCTGTTCGACGGGGCCTGCCAGGTCGCGCATGTTTCGCCGCGGATCCTCATCGAGAGCGCCAGCCCGCACTGCCTGCTCGCGCTGGTGCGAAGCGGACTGGGGCTGGCGGTGATTCCCTCCACGGTTCGCCTGGAGAAGGGGCACCCGATGGCGCTGCCGCTGACCCAGAAGGGAAGGCAGCTGGGACTCTGGATGCATGCCGTCTGGGACCCGAGGCGCTACACTCCGCCCGCGGTCATGAATTTCATCGCGGCACTGGTGCAGCACACCGAGACCGATTACCCGGGAAAATCCTTCCGGGTCGGCAATCTACTCTCCAACCCCGCCGCGCGCCGCACTCCCGCGCACTGAAAGGCATCAGCATGCGTTTGCTGGACAAGTCCCTTCGCGAACTCGCCGCCGGACTTCGCTTGCAGCGGTTCTCGGCATCCGACCTGTGGCGGGAAGCGCGCGAGGCGATGGACTCGGGCGAGCCCCGGATGAGCGCCTACAAGCTGCGTGCGGACGACAGGGCCGAGCGCGTAGCGCGCGAGGCAGACGCGGCATTCAAGTCGGGAGTCGACTCCGGGATCCTTCAGGGCATCCCGGTTTCGGTGAAGGACCTCTACGGAGTACCCGGGCTTCCGACCTTTGCCGGCTCGGCTCGTGAGCTTCCAGCCGAGTGGCAGTCGGCCGGCCCGATGGTGAGCTGCCTGATGGACGAGATGGCGGTGATCACCGGCAAGACCCACACCGTGGAGTTCGCCTTCGGGGCGCTGGGGCTGAACAGTCACTGGCCGACACCGCGCAATCCCTGGGATGCCACGAATCCGCGCGTGCCCGGCGGCTCGAGCTCGGGAGCCGGTGTGTCCCTCCGCGAAGGCTCCGCGATCCTCGCCCTGGGCTCTGACACTGCCGGGTCGGTGCGCATCCCCGCGACCCTCACCGGCAACGTCGGCTTCAAGCCGACTGTGGATCGCTGGTCGACGAAGGGCATCGTGCCGTTGAGCCCCATCTTCGATACCCCCGGGATCCTGGCGCGCACCGTCGAGGACGCCTTCCTGGCAGCGTCGGAATTCGATCGCCGCGAATTTGGCGATCGTCCCGGGGCCATCGATCGCGCGACACCGGCGGGCGGACTGCGCATCGGCGTCCCCGACGAGCATTTCTGGAGCGAGTGCGACGCGGGGATTGCAGAGGGCGTTCACGACGCGCTGGCGGAGCTGGAGAAAGCCGGGCATCGGCTCGTTCGAGTGTCGTTTCCAGAGGCGGGTAGCGCTTTCGAGCTGTTCCGCGCGGGCGGCACGGCGGGTGCGGAGTTGCTTGCGTTCCTGAAACGCGAGTTGCCCGAGTGGATTGCCATCCTCGATCCCAACGTGGGGATACGAATGGAGGCAGCAGCGCAGATCTCCGCCGTGGAGTTCGTGCAACGCAAGGCCGCGTTCGAACAGCTCGCGTCGCGCGCACTCGCCCGATTCGAGCAGGCGGATGTCATCGTGACACCCACCGCGCCGATATCCGCGCCGATGGTGAGTGAGGTCCCGGATTGGGAGCGGTACCGCATCTTCAACCTGAAGATGGTTCGCAACACGGGCACCGCAAACCTGCTTCGCCTGTGTGCTCTCACGATGCCGGTTGCTCTTGACGCGTTGGGCTTGCCCGTCGGACTTCAGATCATGGCGGCGCACAACCGGGACGATTTGCTCTTTGCTGCGGGACTTGCCTTCGAAGAAACCCTGGGCGGGGGACGACAGCGCCTGGGAAGCTGTCCACATCAAGAGAATTAGGACTCGCGCAGGTATCAGCCACTTTCAAAGGTCCAGCAGTCGTCATCGCGCGCAGCGGATCATCGACAGCGACTCCGCTCACAGGAGAACGCAAATCCAGCCCGGCCGTAAACGGTATGGGGCCGTATCGTGAAGGCGGCCGGAATCCGGGCGGACCGAGCCTCGGCCGGGCCTGTCGCCTGGAAAGTGCGGCGGTGGTACATTGGGCTCGCCTGAGCCTCGGCGCACGCGCGCCTTCGACCCGCGCCACAATCACCAGGGGGATTCCATGAAGTCCAAGATTCTGAAGCTTTCGATCACCGCGGCGGCGTTCGCCCTCGCCGCAGCGCCGGCCTTCGCCGGCAAGACCCTCGATGCCATCAAGGCCCGCGGCCAGCTGGTCTGCGGCGTGAATACCGGCCTCGCCGGCTTCTCCGCCGCCGACAGCCAGGGCAACTGGAGCGGCCTCGACGTCGACGTCTGCAAGGCCATCGCCGCGGCGCTCCTCGGCGACGGCAACAAGGTGAAGTATGTGCCGCTCACTGCGCAGCAGCGCTTCACGGCGCTGCAGTCCGGCGAGATCGACATCCTGTCGCGCAACACCACGTGGACCCTCACCCGCGACGCGTCGCTGGGCCTGAGCTTCCTCGCCACCACCTACTACGACGGCCAGGGCTTCATGGTGCCGGTGAAGTTGAAGGTGAAGAGCGCCAAGAGCCTGAAGGGCGCCACCGTGTGCGTGCAGTCGGGAACCACCACCGAGAAAAACCTCACCGACTACTCCCGCACCAACAAGCTCGACCTGAAGCCGATCGTGTTCGAGAAGCAGGAGGCCGCGACCGGCGCCTATTTCTCCGGCCGCTGCGTGGCGTTCACCACCGACGCCTCGGGCCTCGCCTCGATCCGCAACAAGGACGCGAAGGATCCGAAGGAGCACGTGATCCTGCCGGAGCTGATCTCGAAGGAGCCGCTCGGGCCGGCCGTGCGCCGCGGCGACGACGAGTTCCATGCCATCGCCAAGTGGGTCATCTTCGGCCTGATCGAGGCCGAGGAGTACGGCATCACCCAGGCGAACGTCGACCAGATGAAGTCGAGCCAGGACCCGGTGGTGATGCGCATCGTCGGCACCTCCGAGGACACCGGCAAGCTGCTCGGCCTCGACAAGGAATGGATGGTGCGGGCGGTGAAGACCACCGGCAACTACGGTGAGATCTTCGCGCGCAACGTGGGCGAGAAGACCCCGCTCAACCTGCCGCGCGGGGTGAACAACCTGTGGAACAAGGGCGGCATCCAATACGCACCTCCGATTCGCTGACCTGAGAGCCGGGGACGGACCCCAAGCGCGTGAACCGGGGTCCGTCCCTCAGATCCACCCTCTCCCTTGGGAGAGGGCCGGGGAGAGGGTCGTAGATGGCGCATCGGTCTCCGCCGAAGAAGCGCGACTGGTCCTGGCGCAGCGAGGCCTTTCGCGGGCTCGTCTTCCAGGTGGTCGCGGTGGCTGCCATCGCGTTCGGCCTGTGGTACCTCGCCCAGAACACGCTCGCGAACATGCAGGCTCGCGGCATCAAGAGCGGTTTCGACTTCCTCATGCAGCCCGCCGGCTTCGACATCGGCGAGTCGCTGATCCAATACGATGCCCTGGACCCGTACTGGAAGGCCTTCCTGGTCGGGATCCTCAATACGCTGCGGGTCGCGGTGTTGGGCGTGCTGCTCGCCACCATCCTCGGCACGCTGATCGGCATCGGGCGCTTCGCCCGCAACGCCATCGTGCGCGGCCTCTGCTACGCCTACGTGGAGTTCTTCCGCAACATCCCGGTGCTGATCCAGCTGCTCATGTGGTACCTGATCTTCACCGACCTGCTGCCGCCGATCCTCGAGCCGCTCACGCTGGCCGGGGCCTTCCATCTCAGCAAGGCGGGCGTCTCGTTCCCGGTGCCGGTGTGGAGCTTCGGCGTTGGCCTCGCGTTCGCCGGCCTGGCGATCGGCATCGTGCTCGCCTGGCTCTACCGCCGCTGGACGATGCGCCGGTTCGAGGACACCGGCCGCGTGCGCAGCCTCATCCTCGTGCCCCTGGGCATCGTCATTGCCTCGATGTTCGCCGGCTGGCTTGCAGGCGGGGCGCCCACGCAGTGGAGCGTGCCCAGGCCCGAGGGTTTCTCGATGGAGGGGGGCGCCTCGGCGACACCCGAATTCCTCGGCGTGCTGTTCGGCCTCGTCCTCTACACCGCGGCCTTCATTGCCGAGGTGGTGCGTGCCGGCATCGCGTCGGTGGCGCTCGGGCAGGTGGAAGCCGCCTCGAGCCTCGGCCTGCCGCGCAACTTCACCATGCGGCTGGTGGTGCTGCCGCAGGCGCTGCGCGTGATCATCCCGCCGCTCACCAGCCAGTACCTGAACCTCACCAAGAACTCCTCGCTCGCGGTGGCGATCGGTTACCCCGACGTGGTGTCGGTGGCGACCACGGGCCTTAACAACACCGGCCGTGCCGTGGAGTGCATCACCATCATCATGGCGGTCTTCCTCACGACGTCGCTCACCACGTCGGTGTTCATGAACTGGTACAACCGCCGCTCGGCGATCAAGGAGCGCTAGGTGATGGCGAGCGAGTTCCACCCGATCGCGCCGCGCGCCGCGCCCGCCCGCACCAGCGGGTTGTGGGCGAAGGTCCGCGCCAACCTCTTCGCCGACTGGATGAGCACGCTCGCCACCTTCGCGATGGTGGCGTTGGCCGCCTGGGTGCTGCCGATGCTCTTCGAATGGGCGATCGTGAAGGCGGTCTTTCGTCCCGACGCGAGTGCCTGCCAGGCGGCGCGCGGCGAGGGTGCCTGCTGGGGCGTGATCGCCGAGAAGTGGCGCTTCATCATCTTCGGGCGCTATCCCTTCGAGCAGCAATGGCGGCCCGAGGTGGCTACGGTCCTGCTGCTGGGGCTGGTGACGGTGAGCTGCATCCGCGCCTTCTGGAAGCCCTGGCTCGGGATCCTCTGGGTGGCGGTGATCCCGGCGTTCTTCTGGCTGATGGGCGGCGGATTCGGCCTCGACGAGGTGCCGACCGACCTGTGGGGAGGGCTCCCGCTCACGGTGATGCTCGCCACCTTCAGCATCGTCTTCGCATTCCCGCTGTCGATCCTGGTGGCGCTGGGGCGCCGCTCGTCGTTGCCCGCGATTCGCACCCTCTGCGTCTTCTACGTGGAGCTGATCCGCGGCGTGCCGCTCATCTCCGTGCTCTTCATGGCGTCGTTCCTGTTCCCGCTTTTCCTGCCGGTGGGCCAGTCGCCCGACGTGCTGGTGCGCGTGCTGGTCGGCATCACGCTCTTCGCGGCGGCGTACCTCGCGGAGACGGTGCGCGGCGGATTGCAGGCGATCCCCAATGGGCAGGTGGAGGCAGCGCGCTCGCTCGGGCTCACCTATGCCCAGACGCAGAGGAAGATCGTGCTGCCGCAGGCGCTCGCCATCGTGGTGCCGGGGATCATGAACAGCTTCATCGCGATCTTCAAGGACACTTCGCTCGTCACCATCGTGAGCCTCTACGAGCTGACCGGCGCCATGAGCCTCGCGCTCAACTCCGACGCCAACTGGCGGCCGTTCAAGATCGAGGGCTACATCTTCATCGCCCTCGTCTATTTCGCCTTCTGCTTCGCGATGTCCCGCTACAGCCTGTGGATCGAGAAGCGGCTGAGCGCCGGAAAGAACCGTTGAACATCTCCATCCCCCTTGCGAGAGGGCCGTCGAACTTCCCCCTCTCCCTTGCGAGAGGGCCGTCGAACTTCCCCCTCTCCCTTGCGAGAGGGCCGTCGAACTTCCCCCTCTCCCGTGGGAGAGGGCCGGGGAGAGGGTAAATGCAACCGATCATCATCTTCGAGAAGGTCAACAAGTGGTACGGGGACGATTTCCACGTGCTGCGCGATATCGACCTCACCGTGACCCCCGGCGAGCGGATCGTGATCTGCGGCCCCTCGGGGTCGGGCAAGTCGACCCTCATTCGCTGCGTGAACCGGCTGGAGGAGCACCAGGAAGGAAAGATCGTGGTCGACGGCACCGAGCTCGCCGACGACGTGAAGGCGATCGAGAAGGTGCGCCGCGAGGTCGGCATGGTGTTCCAGCAGTTCAACCTCTTCCCGCATCTCACCGTCCTCGAGAACCTCACGCTCGCGCCCACCTGGGTCGGGAAGATGCCGAAGAAGGAAGCCGAGGAGCGCGCGATGGAGCAGTTGACGCGCGTGCGCATCGCCGAGCAGGCGAGGAAGTATCCGCTGCAGCTGTCCGGCGGCCAGCAGCAGCGCGTCGCCATCGCCCGCGCCCTGTGCCTCAAGCCCAAGATCATGCTGTTCGACGAGCCCACCTCGGCGCTCGACCCGGAGATGATCAAGGAGGTCCTCGACGTGATGGTGGAGCTCGCCCAGCAGGGCATCACCATGCTCTGCGTCACCCACGAGATGGCGTTCGCGAAGGCCGTGGCCAACCGCGTGATCTTCATGGACCAGGGACAGATCGTCGAGGAGAACAATCCCCACGACTTCTTCGACCATCCGAAGAACGAGCGCACCAAGGACTTCCTCTCCAAGATCCTGGGGCACTGATCGTTCGCTTTCGTTTGTACCATCCCGGCGCATGAGCCACCAGATCGCCATCGAGGACCTCCCCGGCCATCCCGACTTCGTCGCCCTGCGCGACCTCCCGGGCATCGCCGTGGAGCTGCGCTACGCCACGCCGGACAACTTCGTCGGCCGCGACCTCTACTCACCATTCGACTGCGCGTGGCTGCACCGGGATGCCGCGGCCGCGCTGCAGCGCTCGGCGCGATTCCTCCACTCGCGTCGCGGCGACCTGCGCCTGCTGGTGCTCGATGCGCTGCGCCCCCAGCGGGTGCAGGAGCGCATGTGGGCGGCGCTCGACGCAACGGGGCTGCGCGAATACCTCGCCGACCCGGTGCGCGGCTCGATCCATTCCTTCGGCATGGCGGTCGATGCGACGCTCGTGGATGCCGCGGGTCGGGAGCTCGACATGGGCACGCCCTTCGACGACCTGACGCAGCGCTCCCATCCGATCCTCGAGCCCGTGATGCTCGAGCGCGGGGAGATCACGGCGGAGCAGGTGGCCAACCGAGAGCTCCTGCGCGAGGTGATGGGCCACGCCGACTGGCAGGGCATCACCCGGGAGTGGTGGCATTTCGACGCGGGCGACCGCGTCGAGGTGCGCCGCCGCTACTTGCGCGTGTTGTAGCGCGCCACGGCTTCGACCAGGCCATCGAGGATCGGCCGCGACACGGCCCGGTTCGCCGCGGGGTGGTTGAGAAACGCCACCACCACGCAGGCCTCACCCGCGGCGTCCTTCACGTAGCCCGCGATCGCCGATGTGTCGCGCAGCGTCCCGGTCTTGATCCGCGCGCTGCCCGATGCCGCGGTCCCGCCGAGGCGATTCCTCATGGTGCCGTCGATGGACACGATCGGGAGCGACGCCATGAACTCCGGCGCCCATTCGCTCGCGGCGGCGGCGCGCAGCACGCCGGCCAGCTGGTAGGGGCGGATGCGCTCCCGGCGTGACAGGCCCGAGCCGTTCTCGAGCACGAGCCCGGTCGCGTCGATGCCGCGGCGCTCGAGCCAGTTGCGTACCTGCCGGTCGGCCCGCAGCAGCGTGGGCTCCCCGGGCGGCCCCTCGGGGAGCGTGCCGAGCGCGAGGAACACCATGCGCGTCATCGGGTTGTCGGAGCGCTTGTTGATGTCGCGCAGCAGGTCGCCCAGAGGCCGCGAGCGGTGCTCGGCGAGCACGCGCGCATCGGCCGGGGTATCGCCCTCGCGCACCCGGCCCTTCAACTTTCCCCCCAGCCGCGACCAGAGCGAGCGCACCAGCCGGTCGGTGAAGGCGGCGCGGTCGATCACGTTGATCGCGGTCGAGGCGAGGCAGTCGCGGGGGTAGTCGCCCTGCAGGCGAACGCGCAGCACCCCGCGCCGCTCCTGCTTCACCAGGGGCGGCTTCCAGCCGTCCTCCCAGCGCTCGCAGTCGCGCTCGACGATCGCCATGTCCGACTCCACCACCACGCGCTCGAGCGGCGGGGTCATCGCCACGCGCACGGTGGCGCCGTCGGAAGCGAGGTCGAGCAACACCAGGTTGGAATTGACCAGCAGCGCGTCGGGGATCACGTTGTAGCGGAACTCCGGCGCCTCGTCGAAGGGCGCCACGCCCACGTCGGTGCGCGTGGGCTGGAAGAGCGAGCGGTCCACCACCACGTCGCCGCCGATCTCGCGGATCCCCTGGTGCCGGGCGAGGTGCAGCATGCGTTCCAGCGCCTGCCAGTCGAGGTCGAGGTCGGCGAGACCGCGCAGGTAGAGGTTGCCCTGCAGCACTCCGTCGCGAACCACGGCCTGGGCGCGAAGCTCCGAGCGGCCGCGCCATGCCGGGCCGAGGCGCTCGAGAGCCACGATGGTGGTGACGAGTTTCATGGTGGAGGCGGGCTGCATGGCGCGCTCGGCGTTGTGCGCGGCCACCACGGCGCCATCGGAGAGGCGCTGGACCACGAAACCCACGGCGTCGTCGCCGAGGCCCGCGGCGCGCACCCGGGCGAGGACCCCATCCTCGATTTCCCCCGCGACGCTGTTCCACGCGAAAGAACACAAAAGGCACGGCAGCAGGCGGCGGATCATCGGGCGGGGAGAGGGAGTCTGGAACGGATTGTAATAATGCAGCACATTGGTCACAATCCGAAACGGAACAGCCTCCGTTCTGCCGTACGCCCGGTCATCACAACCACACA
>JBBQBW010000043.1:0-10327 GCA_038318025.1 Burkholderiales bacterium
GACCATGTCGTTGTCGACCGGGATCCCGGGGAGGTGCCGCGCCTTCGATCCGGTCGCGACGATCACGTGCTTCGCCTGGATGGTCTCCTTTCCGGCCTCGAGGGTATAGGCCTCGCCAGCGGAGACGAACTTGCCCATCCCCTGCAGCCAGGTGATCTTGTTCTTCTTGAAGAGGTACTCCACCCCCTTCACCATCTTGGACACGATGGCGTCCTTGCGCGCCTGCATCTTCGCCACGTCCACCTTCACACCCGAAACCGTGATGCCGTGGGCATCGAGGTGGTGGGCGGCTTTCTCGTACTCCTCGGAGGAGGAAAGCAGCGCCTTGGAAGGGATGCAGCCCACGTTGAGGCAGGTGCCACCGAGGGCGAGCTCGCCCTTCGCGTTCTTCCAGCCCTCGATGCAGGCGGTCTTCATGCCCAGCTGGGCCGCGCGCACCGCGGCGATGTACCCGCCGGGGCCGGCACCGATCACTACGACGTCGAATGTTTGCGCCATGGGAATTCCGTTATTTGAGCCAGAGGCGGGCGAGATGCACGCCCAGCCCCGCGCACAGGCCCGCGGCGAGCGGCGGGACATTGCGCAGGAAAAGCGGGGGGTGCTTGAACATCCTGAGGAGCCAGAAAGTCGCGGCCACCGCGATGCCGACGGCGAGCGGAGCCGCGAGCTGCCGGCTCATGTACTGCACCATCACCGCGTTGAGGAAGATGGCGAGGAAACCCATGAAGAGCGACCCCGCCACGAAGAAAAACACGCGCCGGGCGATGACCGTGGCCTTCAACCGCTTGCGGCGCGCCATGTGATGCTCCCCTAGACGTCCAGCAGCAGGCGCGCCGGATCCTCGAGCGCCTCCTTCATCGCCACCAGCGACAGCACCGCTTCGCGCCCATCGATGATGCGGTGGTCATACGAGAGGGCGAGGTAGTTCATCGGGCGGATCACGATCTGCCCGTTCTCCACCACCGCGCGCTCCTTCGTCGCATGGACGCCGAGGATGGCGCTCTGGGGCGGGTTGATGATCGGGGTCGACAGCATCGAGCCGAACACGCCGCCGTTGGAGATCGAGAACGTGCCGCCGGTGAGCTCCTCGATGGTGATCTTGCCGTCCTTGGCGCGCTTGCCGAAGTCGGCGATGGCGAGCTCGATCTGGGCCATCGACATCACGTCGGCGTTGCGCAGGATCGGGACCAGGAGCCCGCGTTCGCTGCCCACCGCGATGCCGATGTCGAAATAGCCGTGGTAGACGATTTCGGAGCCGTCGATGGAGGCGTTCACCACCGGGTACTTGCGCAGCGCGTGCACCACCGCCTTCACGAAGAAGGACATGAAGCCCAGCTTCACGCCGTGCTCCTTCTCGAACTTCTCCTTGTAGCGGCTGCGCAGCTCCATCACCGGGGCCATGTTGACCTCGTTGAAGGTGGTGAGGATGGCGGCGGTCGACTGCGATTGGACGAGCCGCTCGGCCACGCGCTGGCGCAGGCGCGACATCGGCACGCGCTGCTCGGCGCGGGAGCCGGCGGGGACCCGCACGGTGGGCGCGGGCTTCGCGGACGATTGGCCCCCCGCCGGCGCGGGGGCGGATGCGGCGGCTGACGCCCCCATGGCATCCGCCTTGGTCACGCGCCCGTCACGGCCGGTGCCCGGAATCGACGCGGGATCCACGCCCTTCTCGGCGGCGATCTTGGCGGCGGCGGGGGATGCGGTGCTGGCATCGGATTGGGTCCCCGCCTTCGCGGGGACGGCCACCTGCTTTTCCGCCGCCGGCGCAGCGGCGCCCGCGGCCGCCTTCGCGGGGACGGCCGCCTGCTTTTCCGCGGGCTTGGCTGCGGCGCTTGCGGTCGCCTCGGTGTCGATGATCGCGATCACGTCGCCGCTCGTAACGCTGTCGCCGTCGTTCTTCACCAGCTTCACGATGACGCCGTCGGCGGGCGCGGGCAGCTCCAGCACTACCTTGTCGGTCTCGATGTCGATCAAGTTCTCGTCACGCTTCACCGCCTCGCCGGCCTTCTTGCGCCACGAGACGAGGGTGGCCTCGGAAACCGATTCGGACAGCTGCGGGACTTTGACTTCCACTTGCATGGTCGATTCCTTTTTTTATCAGGCCGCTTCTTTTTTGCTTGCGGCGTCCCAGCTGAGCGCGGCATCCACCAGCGACTTCTGCTGCTCGTTGTGCAGTTGCAGGTAGCCTACCGCGGGCGATGCCGAAACCCCGCGGCCGGCATAAGACAGCGTCTGGTCGCCCTTCAGGTGCTGCAGCAGGTAATGCTGGATGCGGTGCCACGCGCCCTGGTTCTGCGGCTCTTCCTGGGCCCACACGATGCTCTTCGCCGCCGGGTACTGCTCGATCCGCGCCGCGAATTCGTCGTGGGGGAAGGGATAGAGCTGCTCGATGCGCTCCACCGCGATGTCCTCGCTGGCGCGCTTCGCGCGCTCGGCCACCAGGTCGTAGTAGACCTTGCCGGAGCAGAACACCACGCGCTTCACCTTCTTCGCGTTGATCTTCTCGGTCTCGGGGATGATCACCTGGAAGCCGCCGCTCGAGAGCTCCGAAAGCGGCGACGTGGCCTCCTTCTTGCGCAGCAGGCTCTTGGGCGTCATCACGATCAGCGGCTTCCTCAGCGGGCGCACGATCTGGCGGCGGATCATGTGGAAGAACTGCGCCGCCGTGGACGGCACCACCACCTGGATGTTGTGCTCGGCGCACAGCTGCAGGAAGCGCTCGAGGCGCGCCGACGAGTGCTCCGGCCCCTGCCCTTCGTAGCCATGGGGCAGGTACATCGTGAGGCCGCACATCCGGCCCCACTTGGCTTCACCCGAGGCGATGAACTGGTCGATCACCACCTGGGCGCCGTTCACGAAGTCGCCGAACTGCGCTTCCCAGATCACCAGCTCGAAGGGCTGCGCGGTGGCATAGCCGTATTCGAAGCCCAGCACCGCCTCTTCCGACAGCAGCGAGTCGATCACGAGGAAATTGGCCTGGCCGGAGCGGATGTTCTGCAGCGGCGTGTAGACGCCGGCGTCCCACTTCTCGCGATTCTGGTCGTGCAGCACCGCGTGGCGGTGGGCGAAAGTGCCGCGGCCCGCGTCCTGGCCCGACAGGCGCACCGGGTGCCCTTCGTCCACGAGCGAGGCGTAGGCGAGGTTCTCGGCCATGCCCCAGTCGAGCTGCACCTTGCCTTCGCCCATCTCGCGGCGCGCGGCGAGGAGCCGCTCGACCGACGGATGCAGCTTGAAGGTGGCGGGGATGTCGGTGAGGCGACCGGCGAGCTGCTTCAGCTTCGGCGCCGGGACGGCGGTATCGGCCGCCTGGCGCCAGCTCACGCCGATGTAGGGGGCCCAGTCGATGGCGAGCGCGGGTTTCAGGCCATAGAGGATCTTGGGGTTGGTGCCCTTGCCGGCGTCGAGCGCGGTGCGGACGCTGGTGACGAGCTCGCCGGCCAATCCGGGGGCGATGACGCCCTCCTTTTCCAGGCGATCGGCGTAGAGCTTGCGCGTGCCCGGGTGCTGGGCGATCTTCTTGTACATGAGGGGCTGGGTCACGAACGGCTCGTCCTGCTCGTTGTGGCCGAGGCGGCGGAAGCAGACGAGGTCGATCACCACGTCCTTGTGGTACCTGGCGCGGTAGTCGAGCGCCACCGCAGCCACCATCACGCACGCTTCCGGGTCGTCCCCGTTCACGTGGAAGACCGGCGCCTCGATCATCTTGGCCAGGTCGGTGCAATACAGCGACGAGCGCGCGTCGCGAGTGTCCGAGGTGGTGAAGCCGATCTGGTTGTTCACCACGATGTGCACGGTGCCGCCGGTTCTGTAGCCGAGGGTCTGGGAGAGCGCCATCGTCTCCATCACGACACCCTGGCCGGCGAACGCCGCGTCGCCGTGGATCAGCAGCGGCAGCACCTGGTCGCCAGTGTGGTCGCCGCGGCGATGCTGGCGGGCGCGCACGCTGCCCTCCACCACCGGGTTCACGATCTCTAGATGCGAGGGGTTGAAGGCGAGTGTCAGGTGCACGGTGCCGCCCGCGGTGCTGATGTCCGACGAGAAACCCTGGTGGTACTTCACGTCGCCGGCGGAGAGCTCATGGGCATGCTTGCCCTCGAACTCGCTGAAGAGGTCGGCGGGGATCTTGCCCAGGTTGTTGACCAGCACGTTGAGGCGCCCGCGGTGGGCCATGCCGATCACCACCTCCCTGGCGCCCTTGGCGCCCACGTTCTCGATGATGGTGTCGAGCATCGGGATCATGCTCTCGCCGCCCTCGCCCGAGAAACGCTTCTGGCCCACGTAGCGCGTGTGCAGGTAGCGCTCGAGCGTCTCGGAGGCGGTGATGCGCTCGAGGATCCAGCGCTTCTCCTCGGGGCTGAACTTCGGCGTCGAGAGGGTCCCCTCGAAGCGCTGCTGGATCCAGCGCTTCTGGTCGGTGGACGAGATGTACATGTACTCGATGCCGATGGTGCCGCAGTAGGTCTTCTTCACCGCCACGACGATGTCGCGCAATTTCATCGGACCCTTGGCCCCTTGCCATGAGCCGGGCTCGAACTGGCGGTCCATGTCGGCCTCGGTGAGGCCGTAGAAGTCGAGCTCGAGCTCGGGCACCGGAGTGCGCTCCAGCCGCTTCAGCGGGTCGAGCTGCGAGTAGCGCGAGCCCATCACGCGGTGGGCGCGGATGTACTGCAGCACCTTGAGCGACTTGCCGTCGGCGCCGCCGGACGCCGCCCGGGCCACGGACGGCTCGGCCGTGCGGGAGAGCTTCTCGAACGCCGCCACGATCGGCGTGTGCGCCACGTCGCGCGTGCTCGACCCCGCCTGCCAGGCGTCGAACTGGGCGCGCCACTCGGGCTCCACCGACGCGGGGTCGGCCAGGTAGCGCTCGTAGAGCTCTTCCACGAACGGCGCGTTGGCGCCGAAGAGGTGCGATGAGGCTTCGAAGTCTTTCATGAGGCTGGACATCACTTTTTCCTTTCCATTTACCCTCTCCCCGGCCCTCCCCCACTCCGAGACCGGAGCCGAGGGGGAGGGAGACCAACCTCCCTGCGCCAAGGGGGAGGGAGGCCAACCTGCTCTCCCTCCCTCGGGCTTCCGGTCTCGGAGTGGGAGGGGGCGGGGGGAGGATCGCTATTTCCGTTTGGCGACCGGCACGACGTCCCGCTGCGTGGGGCCGGTGTAGAGCTGGCGCGGGCGCCCGATCTTCTGCTCCGGATCCGAGATCATTTCATTCCACTGCGCGATCCAGCCCACGGTGCGGGCGAGCGCGAAGATGCAGGTGAACATCGAGGTGGGAATGCCGAGCGCGCGCTGCACGATGCCCGAGTAGAAGTCCACGTTCGGGTAGAGCTTGCGCGAGACGAAGTACTCGTCCTCGAGGGCGATCTTCTCCAGCGCCATGGCGAGCGGCAGCAACGGGTCATTGGAGGCCCCGGCGGCCGCGAGCACCTCGCGCGTGGTCTCCTGCATGAGCTTCGCGCGCGGGTCGTAGTTCTTGTAGACCCGGTGGCCGAAGCCCATCAGCTTCACACCCGAGTTCTTGTCCTTCACCTTCTTCACGAACTCGCCCAGCTTGTCGATGCCGCCATCCTTCTGCAGGTCCATCAGCATCTGCAGCGCCGCCTCGTTGGCGCCGCCGTGGGCCGGGCCCCAGAGGCACGCGATGCCCGAGGCGATGCACGCGAACGGGTTGGCGCCCGAGGAGCCCGCCAGGCGCACGGTCGAGGTCGACGCGTTCTGCTCGTGGTCGGCGTGGAGGATGAAGATGCGGTCGAGGGCGCGCACCATCACGTCGTTCACCACGTACTCCTCGGCCGGCACGCCGAACATCATGCGCATGAAGTTCGCGGTGTAACCCAGGTCGTTCCTCGGGTAAATGAACGGCTGGCCCATGTTGTACTTGTAGGCCATGGCGACGATCGTCGGCAGCTTGGCGATCAGCCGGAAGGCCGAGATTTCGCGGTGCGCGGGGTCGTTGATGTCGAGGGAGTCGTGGTAGAAGGCCGACAGGGCCCCGACCACGCCCACCATCACCGCCATCGGGTGCGAATCGCGGCGGAATCCCTGGAAGAGGCGCGCCAGCTGCTCGTGCACCATGGTGTGGCGCGTGACGGTCCAGTCGAATTTCTGCTTCTCGTCGGCCTTCGGCAGCTCGCCGTTCAGCAGCAGGTAGCAGACCTCGAGGAAGTCGCAGTGCTCGGCCAGCTGCTCGATCGGGTAGCCGCGGTAGAGCAGCACGCCCTTGTCACCGTCGATGTAGGTGATCTTGGAAGCGCACGCCGCAGTTGAAAGGAAGCCCGGGTCGTAGGTGAAGGCGCCGGTCTTGCCGTAGAGCGCGCGAATGTCCACCACGTCGGGCCCGATGGTGCCGCCGTAAACCGGCATCTCGAGGGATTTGCCGTCGAAATTCAGTGTCGCCTTGCTCTTCGCTTGCATCATTTCCCGACTCCGTTTGTGCCGCCGCTTCAGGCGGCGCGCAGTTTTTCCACCAGGGCCCGGAGATTGGCGTCCGGGAGGTCCGTTTTTCCCATCACGAGATCCAGCAAGTCATTGTCGGGCATCGTGAGGAGCCGCTCCAACCGCTCCGCCTGCGCCGCGTCCAGCTCCTGCCCCGCGCCCTTCCAGAAGCGCTCGAACACCAGGTCCAGCTCCAGGAGGCCGCGACGGCTCCTCCACTTCAATCTCTCCATGCTGGCACGGTCGGTCATACGGGCGCCGCATTTACCACGGGGGACACGGGGAACACGGAGAAACACGGAGAAAGCGAAATATTCGTGACCCGGCTGCTCGCATCGCGACCCCCAAACCATTTCCACGTCTTGCCCGTGCAACCCCCGTTTTCTCCGCGTCTCCGTGGTGAAGCCCTTGCTTCAAACCGCCCTCTTCACCAGCAGCTCCTTGATCTTGCCGATGGCGAGCGTGGGGTTGAGCCCCTTCGGGCATACATCCACGCAGTTCATGATCGTGTGGCAGCGAAAGAGCCGGTAGGGGTCTTCCAGGTTGTCGAGGCGCTCGTTGGTGGCCTGGTCGCGGCTGTCGGCGATGAAGCGGTAGGCCTGCAGCAAACCCGCGGGGCCGACGAACTTGTCCGGGTTCCACCAGAAGCTCGGGCACGAGGCGGAGCAGCACGCGCACAGGATGCATTCGTAGAGGCCATCGAGCTCCTCGCGCTCGCGCGGAGATTGCAGGCGCTCGCGCTCGGGCAGCGGCCTGTCGTCGATCACGTAGGGCTTGACCGAATCGTACTGCGCGAAGAACTGCGTCATGTCGACGATGAGGTCGCGGATGATGGGCAGGCCCGGGAGGGGCTTCAGCACCACCGGCTCCTTCAGCTCAGTCAGCGGGGTGATGCAGGCGAGCCCGTTCTTGCCGTTGATGTTCATCGCGTCGGAGCCGCACACGCCCTCGCGGCAGGAGCGGCGCAGCGCCAGCGAATCGTCCACCTTCTTGATGCGCTCGATCGCGTCCAGCAGCATGCGGTCCGTCGGCCCAATCTCGAGGTCGTAGTCCTGCAGGTACGGCTTCGCGTCCTTGTCGGGATCGTAGCGCTGGATGCGGAATTTCATGGAACCTCTCCCCAGCCCTCTCCCAAGAGAGAGGGAGAAAACATCAATAGACGCGTGCCTTCGGCACGAACGATTCCACGGTGAGCGGCTTCAGGTTGACGGGCTTGTAGTCGAGGCGGTCGCCATCGCGATACCAGAGGGTGTGCTTGAGCCAGTTGGCGTCGTCACGGTCGGGATGGTCCTCGCGCGCCTGGGCGCCGCGGCTTTCCTTGCGGGCCTCGGCCGAGATCATCGTCGAGCGCGCCGTTTCCACCAGGTTGTCGATCTCGAGGGCCTCGATACGCGCGGTGTTGAAGGTCTTCGACTTGTCCTTGATGCCAGTGCGCTGCGCGCGCTGCGCCACCGCCTTGATCTTCGCCACGCCTTCCTGCAGCAGGTCGGGGAAGCGGAACACGCCGCAGTGCAACTGCATGGTGCGCTGGATCTCGCCGCGCACCTCGTGCACTGGCTCGCCATTGGCCTGGCCGTCGAGGCGCGCGACGCGCGACAGGGAGTACTCCGCCGCGTCCTTCGGCAGGTCGCGATGGTGCGTGCCCTGCGTGCGGATGAACTCGATCATCGACATCGCCGAGCTCTTGCCCATCACCAGCAGGTCGGTGAGGGAATTGGTGCCGAGGCGGTTGGCGCCGTGGATCGAGGCGCAGCCGCATTCGCCCGCGGCGTAGAACCCGGGCACCAGCGTGTCGGGATTGCCGAGCGCCGGCACCACCACCTCCCCGCGGTAGTTGGTCGGGATGCCGCCCATCTGGTAGTGCACGGTCGGCACCACCGGGATCGGCTCCTTCACCGGGTCCACGTTGGCGAATTTCATCGCGATCTCGCGGATGCCGGGCAGGCGCTTGTCGATCGTCTCCAGGCCCAGGTGGTCGAGCTTGAGGAGCAGGAAGTCCCCGTGCTCGCCGAGCCCGCGGCCTTCCTTGATCTCGGTGGCCATAGCCCGCGACACCACGTCGCGGGAAGCCAGGTCCTTCATGGTGGGTGCGTAGCGCTCCATGAAGCGCTCGCCGCCCTTGTTGAGCAGGTAGCCGCCCTCCCCGCGCACCCCTTCGGTGATGAGGACCCCGGCGCCCGCCACACCCGTGGGGTGGAACTGCCAGAACTCCATGTCCTCGAGCGGGATGCCGGCGCGCGCCGCCATGCCGAGCCCGTCGCCGGTGTTGTTGAACGCGTTGGTCGACGAGGAGTAGATGCGCCCGCCGCCGCCGGTGGCGAAGAGCGTCGCCTTGGCGTGGAACATCACGACCTGGCCGGTCTCCATCTCCAGGGCCGTGACGCCCAGCACCTGGCCGTCGGCCCCGCGGATCAGGTCCAGCGCCATCCATTCGACGAAGAACTGGGTCTTCGCCATCACGTTGCGCTGGTAGAGGGTGTGCAGCATCGCGTGCCCGGTGCGGTCCGCCGCGCAGGAGCTTCGCTGCACCGGCTTCTCGCCGAAGTTGGCCGAGTGCCCGCCGAAGGGACGCTGGTAGATGGTGCCGTTCTCGTTGCGGTCGAAGGGCATCCCGTAGTGCTCGAGCTCGATCACCACCTCGGGCGCCATGCGGCACATGAACTCGATCGCATCCTGGTCGCCGAGGTAATCGGAGCCCTTGATGGTGTCGTACATGTGCCAGAGCCAGCTGTCCTCGCCCATGTTGCCGAGCGCGGCACCGATGCCGCCCTGGGCCGCCACCGTGTGGGAGCGCGTCGGGAACACCTTGGAGAGCACCGCGACCTTGAGGCCTGCCTCGGCGAGCTCGAGGGAAGCGCGCATGCCCGAGCCGCCCGCTCCCACGATCACCGCGTCGAATTTGCGAACCGGGATGGTCATGGTGTCATCGCCCCCAGAGGATCGAGGCCGACCAGATGAGATAGAGGAGGAGCACGAGGCCCACCGCGA
Source organism: Burkholderiales bacterium (assembly GCA_038318025.1). Taxonomy (GTDB): domain Bacteria; phylum Pseudomonadota; class Gammaproteobacteria; order Burkholderiales; family Usitatibacteraceae; genus Usitatibacter. The sequence continues at coordinate 9,424 of JBBQBW010000043.1, forward strand.
ACTGCAGCGTGAGCCTCATGCCCGTGGCCTTCACGTAATCCATGAGGATGTCGCGCATGCCGACCCAGGCGTGGTAGAAGAGCGCCACGAAGAAGAGCATGGTGGCGAGCCGCGCGAACGTGCCGCCGAAGATCGCCCTCCAGTCGGCCTGGCTCGCCGGCGCATGCCACACGATGTACACCAGCAGCCCCACGGTAAAGGCCGCCATCACCACGGCGGTGAGGCGCTGCAGCAGCCAGTCGCCGGTGCCGGCGTGGGCCCCGACCGGGTTCTTCGTATAGGCCTTCACCAGAGCCTCCACGCGACGAGGAGCGTCGTGACCACCCCGAGGACCAGGACGATGACGGCCCCGGTGCGCGCCGCCGCCTTGTCGATTCCGATATGGAGGTCGAGCAGCAGGAAGCGGATGCCCGCCCAGAAGTGGTGCGCATAGAGCCACACCACGCCGATCGTCACCAGCTTCACCACGGGACGGGAGAAGAACTCGCGCCACTGCGCATAGGACTCCGGCGCGCCCAGCACGCCCTGCATCAGGTACAGCAGGCCGGGCAGGATCGGGAAGAACAGCAGCAGGCCCGAGGCGCGGTGGAAGATCGAGACCAGCCCCGGGGGCGGGAGGTGCGCCAGGTTGAGGTCGTAGTATTTCGGTCGTGGCTTGGGCGCGGAGCTCATCTTTTTATTCCTGTCGGCAGATTTCGATTTTATCAGGACAGCTCGTTGAAATAGGAGAAGCCGTCCGTGAGGCAGAGCCCGCGGCGCCATTCCACCGGCTTGTCCCCGTAAGTGAACGCGACGCGGTCCACGCACAGCAGCGGCGTGCCCGCGGGCACCTTGAGGTGCGCCGCCGCCATGCCGTCAGCTGCCACCGCTCGCAGCCGCTCCTCGGCGCGAATCATGCGCACGC
>JBBQBW010000044.1:0-10183 GCA_038318025.1 Burkholderiales bacterium
CCCCCGGTCACGCGCGGGTCGCGGGCTTCTCGCCCATCGCGGCCCTCACGCTGCCATGCGCTGCTGCGAGCCGCGCGCGTGCCTCCTCGACATCCGTTTTCCCGGCGATGGCGACGATCGCCACCTTGATCTGGAAGCGGCTCGCCTCGAGCATCGCACGCGCCGTCTCCTCGTCGGCGCCGGTGGCGAGCATCGTGAGCCGCACCGCGCGCCGGGCCAGCTTCGCATTGGTGGGCTTCAGGTCCACCATCAGGTTGCCGTAGACCTTGTGCATGCGCACCATCACCGCGGAGGAGAAGGTGTTGAGCGCGATCTTCTGCGCGGTGCCGGCCTTGAGGCGCGTGCTCCCGGAGATCAGCTCGCTGCCGGTATCGAGCACGATGCCGACGTCGGCTTCGAGGGCGAGCGGCGCCCCCGGGTTGTTGGCGATGCCGATGGTGAGCGCGCCGGCCGCGCGCGCGCCCTGGAGCGCCCCCATCACGTACGGGGTCATCCCCGAGGCGGCGAGCAGCAGCACCACGTCGGTGGCGGCGACGTCGATCGCTCGCAGGTCGGCCGCGCCGCGCCCGGAATCGTCCTCGGCGCCCTCGACGGCGCGATAGATCGCTCCGGGCCCGCCCGCCAGCAGCGCCACGGCGCGCTCCAGCGGCCAGGAGAATGTCGGGTAGAGCTCCACGCTGTCGAGAAGTCCGAGGCGCCCGGAAGTCCCCGCGCCGACATAGATGAGGCGCCCCCCCGCTTCGAGCCGTGGCACCGCGGCCGTCACCGCCGCGGCGAGCTGCGCCGCCGCGCCCCGCACCGCGCGCGCGGCGCCCGACTGGTCGTCCACCAGGGCCATGACGAGGTCGGGCGTGTCGTACTGGTCGAGCGTCGCGTGGTCGGGATGGGGCAGTTCGGTTCTGGGTGTCGTCATGGAGTGCGCTTCAGTGCGTGCGGGTGACCTTCGCCAGGTGCGGCGGCCGGTCGGGATCGAGGCCGCGGGCGCGGGAGAGCGCCTCGGCCATCACGTAGAAGGCCTGGATCGCTGCGATCGGGTCCAGGTCGGGGGTGCCGGTGGTGACGAGCTCCAGGTCGCAGCCCGGCGTGCCGGCCGGGGCGGCAAGCAGGACGCGCGCGCCGCGAGCGCGCAGCTCGCGGGCGAGCTCCAGCAGCCCGGGCTGCGCCGGGCCCCGCGGCGCGAACACGAGCACCGGGTAGTCGCGCGTCACCAGCGCCATCGGCCCGTGGCGCAGCTCCGCTCCGGAGAACGCCTCCGCCTGGATGGCGCAGGTCTCCTTCAGCTTGAGCGCGGCCTCCTGGGCGATGGCGAGCCCGGTGCCGCGCCCCACGACGAAGATGCGGTCCGCGGCGGCAAGCGCCCCCACGGCCGCGGACCAGTCGGCGCCGAGCGCCCGCGAGAGCGCGCCGGGAAGCTCGCGGACCGCGACGTCCAGGTCCGCGTCGCCTTGCCAGGCCGCCACCAGCCGGGCGCCCGCGGCCAGTTGCGCGATGACGCTCTTGGTGGCGGCGACACTGCGCTCCTCGCCCGCATGCAGGGGGAATACATGTTTCGCCGCCTTCGCGAGCGGCGAGCGCACGTCGTTCACGAAGGCTGCGGTCGTGGCCCCGCCGTCGGTGAAGGCTTGTGTGGGACCCACGAGGTCGGGGCTCTGCCCGGACTGCGAGAACGCCATCGTCACCAGCCCGTGGCAGCGGATGTTCGCCTGGTAGAGGGTGACGATCGACATCGGAAGCGACGTCACCAGCTGGCCCAGTCGCGCCATGATCAGGTAGCCCACGAATTGGGCGGCATGGTCGGAGCTGCCACGGGCGACCGTGAGCATTGCCGCGGGCGGCTCGCGCCGCAGTCCCGCGCCGAACTCGCGGTAGGCGCCGTCGTCGTGCCGCAACTGGCGCGCGACGACCTCCGGCGCCTCGAGCGCTTCCTCAAGCATTCGCGTGGGCAATTCGCTCCCCTTCCACGTACACGTCCTGGAGCTCCAGGTCGCGATCGAGCACCACCAGGTCGGCCCAGGCGCCCTTGTCGAGGCGCCCGCGATCGCCGAGGCCGAGGTAGTCGGCGGCGTGCGTTGACACGCGCAGCGATGCCTGGTCGAGCGTGAGGCCCAGCACGTCGACCAGGTTGCGCAACGCCTGGTCCAGGGTAAGCGAAGATCCGGCGAGCGTGCCGTCGGCCAGGCGCACGCCACCCAGGCACTTGGAAACCGTGTGGGTGCCGAGGCGGTATTCGCCGTCGGGCATGCCCGCGGCCGACGACGCATCGGTCACGCAGAAGAGCCGCGGGATCGAGCGCAGCGCCACGCGGATGGCGCCCGGGTGGACGTGCATCAGGTCGGGAATGATCTCCGAGAACTCCGCGTGGGCGAGGGCGGCGCCCACCATGCCCGGCGCGCGGTGGTGCAGCCCCGTCATCGCGTTGAAGAGGTGGGTGAAGCCGCCGGCACCGTGGGCCAAGGCCTCCACGCCCTGCTCGTAAGTGCCGAGGCTGTGGCCGACCTGGACCCGGATGCCCACCTCGCGCAGCAGCGCGATGGCCTCCAGGTGTCCCGGCATCTCGGGCGCGAGAGTGACGAGCCGGATCGGGGCAATGGCATGCAGGCGCCGCAGCTCCTCGGCATCGAATGCGCGCGCGAAATCCGGTTGCGCCCCCAGCTTGCCGGGATTGATGTATGGGCCTTCGAGGTGAACGCCGAGCACGCGCGCGGTGCCTGTCGGCCGCCGTTCGCACAGCGGCGCCACCGCGCGAAGCGCCTGCGCCAGCTCTTCGAAGGGCGCGGTGAGGGTGGTGGCGAGGAACGCCGTGGTGCCGTGAGACGCGTGCATCGCTGCGATCCGTCGGGTGGCGTCACCGCCGTCCATCACGTCGCTGCCGCCGCCGCCATGCACGTGGAGATCGATGAATCCCGGCAGCACGATCGGGCGGCTCGACTCGCGCGCGACCGCGGCGGAGGCGGGAGTGCCGGCGATGGCGGCGATGCGCCCGTCGGCGGCGAACTCGATGCGGCCCGAGACGAAGCCCTGCGGTGTAAGGATGTGCCCGTCGAGCGCGGTCATGGGCCGAATGTTATATGACCGACCTCGCCCCGGTTCGGGGATCGCGCCGCCGCAGCTCTACTCGCCGGGCGCCTCGGTGGCCACGCGGTTGCGCCCTGCCTCCTTGGCGCGATAGAGCGCCTCGTCCGCGCGATCGACGAGCGTGTCGGCCGTATCCCCGGGGCGCAGTGCCGAGACGCCGAAGCTCGCCGTGACCGGCGCGACCAGCGGCGCGATGGTCTCCGCCGCGAGGATCGTGCGCATCCGTTCGGCCACCGCCACCCCGCCCGCGAGGTCGGTGTGGGGCAGCAGCACCACGAACTCCTCGCCCCCGTAGCGCGCCACGACGTCGGTAGGCCGCGCCTGCGATCGCAGCATGGCACCGAACCGCGTGAGCACCTTGTCACCGGCCGCGTGGCCTGCGGAGTCGTTCACGCGCTTGAAGTGGTCGATATCGCACATCACCGCGGCGAGGGGATCGCCGGTGCGGCGCACCCGGGTGATTTCCGCCGGGAGCGCGAGGTCGAGCCTGCGCCGGTTGCCGGCGCCGGTGAGCGCATCGGTGAGGGATGCCTCGGTGACCGCCGCCGCCTGCTGCCTGAGCAGCAGGTGCGCCTGCGCCAGCGCGTGCTGCGCGGCGTTCAGCTCCTGGTTCAGCTCGATCATGCTCTCGGAAAGCCGGCTCAGTTCATCGATGTCGAACTCGGCCACCAGGCGCAGCTCGCCGCCCGCGCGCCGCACGTGGCCGCGCAGGGTCCAGGTCTTCCCCCGGGAGTCGCCGAGCGTGAGGAGGCCGCGATGGCAGTCGCCCTCGGCATCCACCGGCGCGGCGGCGAGGCTCGCGAACGCCGGCTGGATGAAGAACGCGGCCACGTTGGCGCCGGACTCGATGGGCCCGGTGGCGAGGAGACGGTGGAAGCCCGCGTTCGCCTCCAGAAGGCGTCCGGCAAGGTCGAGGCGCGCGGTCACGATCGCCAACAGCGGGGCCGACTCGACGGCGAACGACATGCCCATCAACGGGCTGCGTCCGCCAGGCGCAGGCCGGAGGTGGCGGCGGCAGCGGCGTCGGCGCTCCAGCCCTCGGCGCCCATATGGGCCGCGAGCGCCTTGAAACGATTCAGCGCGAGCCCGCCGACGATGACCGGCGGGCGCCCTTCTCCCAGCGCGGCGGTCAACGCCGAAATGGCGCCGCGCACGGCGGGAAGCTGATGGGCGAAGGCGACCGAGATCCCGACCAGTTGCGGTTGCCACGCGGCCACCTGGCTCACCAGCGCGGCGGTGGGAACGTTGGCACCCAGGCACTGCACTTCCCACCCCGCGAGCTGGAAGGCATCGGACACCATCTGGAGCCCGAGCGCATGCTGATTGCCCTCCACGCAGGCGAGCAGCACCTTGCGGCCGTTGGAGCGCGGCACCTCGGAGCGCACCAGTCCGACCGTCATCACCGACTGGGCGATCGCCGTGGCGAGGTGCTCCTGGGCCACGCTCACCTCGTTCACCTGCCATTTGCGCCCGATGCGATAGAGCGCGGGCTGGATCACGTGCAGCTCGGCACCCACCAGCCCGCCGCGCGCCATGCTCTCCTCGAGGACTGCCGTGGCATGGGTGCGGCTCCCGGCAAGGAGCGCCGCCTCGAAGGCGGCGCACTCCCGTGGCCACTCGGGCGGCAGGTTCGCCTCCAGGCTCTCCATCGGGTCCACCGGCTCCGCAAGCCGCTTGCCGGCCGATTCGAGCACGGCGGCCACGGCGGCTCCGTGGGGCGCTTCCATGCGCCCGGCGAAGAACTCGCCCAGCCACGCGAGCGACACCGGGACATGCGCGGCGGGAATCCCGCGCGCCGCGAGGACGCTCGCGAGCCAGCGCAGGTACTCCACCAGCGGCTGCAGGAGGCCGAACTCCAGCGCCGGGCGCAGGAATTCGAGGTGGAAGGCGAGGTCCTCGCGGCAGGCGTCGCGCGCGCGGGGCCCGAGCGCCTGGTAGGTGCGCGCCTCCTCGGCGAGGAAACGGTCGGCGACCGCGTCGATGGCCGCGCCCCGAAGCGCCGCGAACTGCAGGAGGCCGGCGGGGGCGAGGAGAGGGAGGAGAGCCGAGTCGGTCACCGGCTCAGTCGGCGAAGACCTCGAGGAGCGTAACGGTCGCGCTTCTCGGCACCAGCCTGAGGCCCTTCGGGATCCCCCGGTGGGACTCGTGGTACTCGTGGCCGCGATGCCAGGCGCGATAGCTCGCCTGGTCGGCCCACCACGTGAGGAGCCAGATCTCGTCTGGCGTGTCCAGCGGGCTCATCACCTCCATGCGGACGAACCCCGGCGCGCCGTCGACCAGGTGAGGCCGGTCGCGAAACGCCCTGCGTACCGCATCGGCCATCCCGTTGGCGATAGTGAACCGGCTGATGGCGGAGAACATGTTCCGAGTTTACTCCGCCGTCCTCAGGATGACCCTGGTGCTCGCGGCCATTCCCAAGGCCGTCCGCGCCCATGCTGCCGTGGCGCCGCCGCCGAAGGTGAAGTCCACCGGCACCCGACGCTGGCACCCGTCACCTTCAACGGCGACCCGCTGCACTGCAAGGTCCCGGGACCGGTACATGGCCACGCGCTTTCCCGCCCTCGCGAAGGCGGGGCCGACCTCGCCGAGACCGAGGCGCCAACCTGCTCCGCGCCATTGCGGTAAGATTCAAACGCTCGTTTGAACTCGTTCCCCCCGGACGTGGTGCCCGACCCGGCGCAGCCCTCACGACGCCGTGCCTCCCCGTCCCCGACCGCATCGTGGAGGCAGCAATGACGGACACTCTCGCATCCCCCCAAGGCAAATTGGATTCCCGCCCATTGCGCCCCGACGGTCGCGGCGGGAACGACCAGGGCGAGCGCATCCTGATCCGCAAGGCCGCCGTCCTCGGCGCCGGCGTGATGGGCGCGCAGATCGCGGCCCACCTGGCCAACGCCAACGTGAAGCCGATCCTGTTCGACCTCCCCGCCAAGGAAGGCAAGGACAAATCCGCCATTGCCAACAAGGCGATCGCCGGCCTCGCCAAGCAGAACCCCGCCCCGCTCGCCACCGGCGCGGTGCTGCAGCAGATCACCGCCGCCAACTATGACGAGCACCTGCACCTGCTCAAGGAATGCGACCTCGTGATCGAGGCGATCAGCGAGCGCATGGACTGGAAGAAGGACCTCTTCCAGAAAGTCGCCCCGCACATCGGCGCCAACGCGATATTCGCCTCCAACACCTCGGGCCTGTCCATCACCGAGCTCGCGAAGACGCTGCCGAAGGACCTGCAGAAGCGCTTCTGCGGCATCCACTTCTTCAACCCGCCGCGCTACATGCGCCTGGTGGAGCTGATCCCCACCGCCGAGACCGATCCCGCGGCGATGGACCGCCTCGAGACCTTCCTCACCACCACCCTCGGCAAGGGTGTGATCCGCGCCAAGGACACGCCCAACTTCGTCGCCAACCGCGTCGGCGTCTTCTCGATGCTGGCCACGATGCACCACACCCTCGCCTTCAAGCTCGGCTTCGACGAAGTCGATGCGCTCACCGGGCCCGCGATCGGCCGCGCGAAGAGCGCCACCTACCGCACCGCCGACGTGGTGGGCCTGGACACCATGGCCCACGTGATCAAGACCATGGGCGACACGCTGCCCGTCGACCCGTGGGCCGCGTTCTACCAGGCGCCGGAGTGGCTCGCCGCGCTGATCGGCAAGGGCGCGCTGGGCTCCAAGACCCAGGCCGGCATCTACACCCGGAAGGGCAAGGACTTCCTGGTGATGGACGTGGCGGCGCGGGATTACCGCCCGTCGGCAGGCAAGGTGGCCGATGACGTCGCCGCGATCCTCAAGGAGAGGAATCCCGCCGAGCAGCTGGCGAAGCTGCGCGCCTCGTCCCATCCGCAGGCGCAGTTCCTGTGGTCGATCTTCCGCGACCTGTTCCACTACGTGGCTGTCCACCTCGGCGACATCGCCCACTCCGCGCGCGACGTGGACTTCGCCATCCGCTGGGGCTTCGGCTGGAGCAAGGGACCGTTCGAGCTGTGGCAGGCGATGGGCTGGCAGCAGGTGGCCCAGTGGATCGCCGAGGACATCGCCGCCGGCAAGACGATGGCCAAGGCGCCACTGCCCGCGTGGGTCACCGATGGGCGCACCGGGGTGCATGGGCCCGAGGGCTCCTACTCCGCGGCCACCGGCAAGATGGTGCCGCGCTCCTCGCTGCCGGTCTATTGCCGCCAGCTCTTCCCCGAGACGGTGCTGGGGGAGAAGGCCGCGGACAAGGGCACGACGGTGTTCGAAGATGAGGGTGTCCGCCTGTGGCACCAGGGCGACCGCATCGCCATCGTCTCCTTCAAGTCGAAGATGCACTCGCTCGGCACCGAGGTGCTGGTGGGCTTGAACCGCGCCATTGACGAGGCGGAGCGCAACTTCGACGCGCTGGTGATCTGGCACGAGGCGCCATTCGCCGTGGGTGCGAACCTCAAGGCGGCTCTCGAATCGCTCAAGGCAGGCCAGTTCGACGAGTTCGAGAAGATGGTGGCGCTCTTCCAGCAGACCTCGCAGCGCCTCAAGTACAGCCTGGTGCCCACGGTGGCCGCGGTGGACGGCATGGCGCTGGGCGGCGGCTGCGAGTTCGTGATGCATTCGCAGCGCGTGGTCGCGACCCTCGAGAGCTACATCGGCCTGGTGGAAGTCGGCGTGGGCCTGTTGCCCGCGGGCGGGGGCCTCAAGGAATTCGCCGGGCGCATCCAGCAGTGGGCCAAGGGCGGCGACGCTTTCCCCGAGTTGCAGCGCGTCTTCAAGCAGATCGCCATGGGCGAAGTGTCGAAGAGCGCCGAGGAGGCTCGCGAGCGCGGCTTCCTCAAGGCCTGCGATGTCGTGGTGTTCCATCCCGCCGAACTCCTCCACGTCGCCAAGCAGCAGGCGCGCGCGATGGCCGAATCGGGCGTGCGGCCCAACCTCGCCCCGGCGCAGATACAAGTGGCGGGCGACACCGGCATCGCCACTCTCAAGATGATGCTGATCAACATGAAGGAAGGCGGCTTCATCTCCGAGCACGACTACGAAATCTCTTCGCGCGTGGCGGAGGTTTTGTGTGGCGGCCAGGTGGAGCCCGGCAGTATCGTCGACGAAAAGTGGCTCCTCGAGCTCGAGCGGCGCCATTTCGTCGAGCTGGCGAAGATGCCGAAGACCCAGGACCGCATCGAGCACATGCTGAAGACCGGCAAGCCGCTCAGGAACTAGGAGAGACCATGACCAAGCAGATCCAGGACGCCTACATCGTCGCCGCCATCCGTACGCCCGTCGGGAAAGCCCCGCGGGGCATGTTCCGCAACGTGCGACCCGACGACATGCTGGCCCACGTGCTGAAGGGCGCCTTAGCCCAGGTGCCGGGCCTCGATCCCGCGGACATCGGCGACGTGATCGTAGGCTGCGCCATGCCGGAGGCGGAGCAGGGCATGAACGTGGCCCGCATCGGAGTGCTGCTCGCGGGGCTGCCCGACAGCGTGCCGGCGATGACCATCAACCGCTTCTGCTCCTCGGGCGTGCAGGCCGTGGCCCTCGCAGCCGACCGCATCCGCACCGGCGACGACGACGTGGTGATCGCCGCGGGAACGGAGTCGATGTCGATGGTGCCGATGATGGGCAACAAGATCGCGCTGAACGATGCGGTGTTCGCCAACGACGAGAACCGCGCCATCGCCTACGGCATGGGCATCACCGCCGAGAACGTGGCGAAGCAGTGGAAGGTCACGCGCGAGGAGCAGGATGCGTTCGCCGTCGCGAGCCACCAGAAGGCGGCCAAGGCCATCGCCGCCGGCGGCTTCAAGGAGGAGATCCTGCCCTACGAGGTGGAGACATCGTCCCCGGACCTGGTGAGCGGCAAGGTGAATACCCGCAAGAAGGTCGCGGACACCGACGAGGGCCCGCGCCCCGATTCCAGCGCCGAGGCCCTGGGGAAGCTGAAGACCGTCTTCGCCGCCCGCGGCAGCGTCACCGCCGGCAACAGCTCGCAGATGTCCGACGGCGCCGCCGCGGTGATCCTGATGAGCGAGCGCGCCCTCAAGAAGTACAACGTGAAGCCGCTGGCCCGTTTTGTCGGCTTCGCCGTCGCGGGCGTGCCTCCCGAGATCATGGGCATCGGCCCGATCAAGGCGATCCCGAAGGTGCTGAAGGCCGCCGGGGTGAAGCAGGACGACCTCGACTGGATCGAGCTGAATGAGGCCTTCGCCGCCCAGGCGCTGGCCGTGATCAAGGAGCTGGGGCTCGATCCCGCCAAGGTGAACCCGCAGGGCGGCGCCATCGCCCTGGGACACCCGCTGGGAGCCACCGGGGCGATCCGCACCGCCACGCTGATGCACGGGATGAAGCGCACCGGGGGCAAATACGGCATGGTCACGATGTGCATCGGGACCGGCATGGGAGCCGCGGGCCTTTTCGAGTCGATGGGTTGACTGGCACAATGCTGGGATAAAGCTTTGATACCGGCCCGTACCCCGCTCGGCGGGCCTGCAAATAAAACCAACAGTTGAGGAGAAACGCTCGATGAAAGCCCCCTTCCGTCCCGCCGTGAAGCCCATTGCGCTCGCCCTCGTGTCGCTCGCCGCGGTCCCCGCCTACGCCCTGCAGTTCGAACTGGGCAAGGACGCCAAGCTCAACATCGACACCACGCTCTCCTACGGCATTTCGGTGCGCGCCTCCGAGCGCGATGCGGCTCTCATCGGCATCGCCAACGGCGGGACGGCCCGCTCGGTGAACGAGGACGACGGCAACCTCAACTTCGACAAGGGCGACCCGTTCGCCAACGTGTTCAAGGCCACGGTCGACGCCGCCCTCAAGTGGCGCAACTTCGGCTTCTTCGGCCGCGGCAGCGCCTTCTACGACATCGACCTCCACGACAGCGACAAACTCGGCCCCACCGGCCGCGACCGCCTGGGCAAGAACCTGGTAGGTCTCGACGGCTTCTTCTTCGGCAAGGTGGACAGCTTCGCCGGGCGCGACTTGAACTTCCGCGTCGGCCGGCAGGTGATCAGCTGGGGCGAGAGCACCTTCATCCCCAACGGCATCAACGTCGTGAACGCGGTCGACCTCTCCAAGCTGCGCATCCCGGGATCGGAGCTGAAGGAGGCCTTCATCCCCACCAACGCGGTGTGGGCGAGCCAGCAGCT
>JBBQBW010000045.1:0-10128 GCA_038318025.1 Burkholderiales bacterium
AACGTGCGCCTCGGAGTGCCCGTGCGGCAGGTACGGCGTAACGGTGCCGGCGTGGTGGTGGCCACCGACCACGGTCCGGAGCATTTCGACCAGGTGGTGATGGCCACCCACACCGACCAGACCCTCCGGATGCTCGAGCACCCGTCGGTGGAGGAGCGCGCGGTGCTGAAAGCGATTCCCTACCAGCCCAATCGCGCGGTGCTGCACACCGACGCCGCGCTGCTGCCGCGGCGCAAGCGCGCCTGGGCCGCCTGGAATTTCCACGCCGCGCGGGAGGAGGCGAGCGACGCGCCGGTTTCCCTCTCCTACCTCATCAACAAGCTGCAGCCGCTGCCCTTCGACCGCCCGGTGGTGGTGACGCTGAACCCGGTGGACGAGCCGCGCGACGAGCACATCCTGGGCGAGTTCGAGTACGACCACCCCGCGTTCCTCGAGGGATCTGAGGAAGCGAAGAAACGCGTGCCGGCGCTGCAGGGCCACCGCAACACGTGGTTTTGCGGCGCGTGGACGCGCCACGGCTTCCACGAGGATGGCCTCATGTCGGCGCTGGACGTGGCGCGGCGCCTGGGCGTCGCGACGCCCTGGAGCGTGGCGTGATCGAGCCGCGCATCACCTTCGGACGCGTGTGGCACCGGCGGGAGCGCCCGGTGCTCCACGCCTTCGTCTACCCGGTGTTCTTCCTGCGTGTGCCGGTGTCGCGCCTGGACCTGCTGGAGCGCACCTGGCTCTCGCTGGACCGCTTCAACCTGATGAGCTTCATGCGCCGCGACTTCGGCCCGCGCGATGGCTCCGAGCTCGAGCCGTGGATCCGCGCCAAGCTGCGCACCCACGGCATCGACCGCGCCGATGGCGAGGTGGTGCTGCAGGCCTTTCCGCGCATGCTGGGCTACGTATTCAACCCGATCGCGATCTGGCACTGCCTCGATCGCGAGGGGGGACTTCGCGCGGTGCTGTGCGAGGTCTCCAACACCTTCGGCGAGCACCACAACTATCTCCTCGCCCATGCCGACCAGCGGCCGATCGAGGCGGGGGATTGGCTCAACGCCAGGAAGGAGCTGCATGTCTCGCCCTTCTGCGGCGTGGAGGGCGGCTATCGCTTTCGCTTCTCCGGCGGCGAGCTCTATCCCATGGCGCGCATCGACTATCACGACGATGAGGGACTTCTCATCTCCACCGCGATCGCCGGGGCCGCGGCGCCCCTCACGGAGCGCCGGCTGCTGCGCGCCTTCTTCACTTATCCGCTGATGACGCTGGGTGTCGTCGCGCGCATCCATTGGCAAGCGTTGCGCCTGTGGCTGCGCCAGGTGCCCTGGCACTCCAAACCCCGACCCCCCTTCGAGGAAACCACCCGTTGAACGTGACCACCCATAGCCTGGACCTTCCAGAACGCGCGCCGTGGGCGGCGCGCACGCTGTTCTCGTTGCTGTCGCGCCTGGCCGCCGGACGCCTCGTGCTGGTGACGCCCGAAGGCATCCGCCGAACCTTCATCGGCACCGCGTGCGGCCCTTCCGCCGTGCTGGTGGTGCGCGAGTGGGGCGCCATCGGCGCCATGCTGCGGCGCGCCGAGATCGGAGTCTTCGAGTCGTGGCGCGATGGCCGCATCGCGACTCCCGACATGACGGCGTTCCTGGAGCTTTGCGCCGCGAATGAATCAGCGCTGGCCGACGTGTTCCATGGCCATCCCGTGAGTGCCTGGCTGCTGCGCATGGCGCACCGCCTGCGCCCCAACACCCGGGCGGGCTCGCGGAAGAACATCCACGCCCACTACGACCTCGGCAACGATTTCTACCAGTTGTGGCTCGACCGCACCATGAGCTATTCGAGCGCGATCTTCCCGGCATCGGGAAGCGTCGAGCTGGAATCGGCGTCGGACGCGAAGAACGACCGCATCCTGGCGACGCTCGGTGTCGAGCGCCATCACGAGTTGTTGGAGATCGGCTGCGGCTGGGGCGGGTTCGCCGAGCGTGCCGCGACCACCACCGGCTGCCACGTGACGGGCCTCACCATTTCCCCGGCGCAGCTGGAGTTCGCAAAGAAGCGCATCGAGGGCGCGGGGCTCACGGATCGCGTCGACCTGCGCTTCTGCGACTACCGCGATTCCGCGGGGCAGTTCGATCGAGTGGTCTCCATCGAGATGGTCGAGGCCGTGGGCGAGCGCTACTGGCCGACATACTTCTCGACGGTGCGCGAGCGTCTCAAGCCCGGCGGACGCGCGATGATCCAGTCGATCGTGATCGCCGAGGAGGCATTCGAGAACTACCGCTCCACCAGCGATTTCATCCGCGAGTACATCTTCCCCGGCGGCATGTTGCCCACGGTGGCGCGCATCGGCGAGCAGGCGCGCTCCGCGGGCCTCGCGGTGCGAGAGGTGTTCCCCTTCGGCGGCGATTACGCGCAGACGCTGCGCCGCTGGCGCACGCGCTTCGACGCCTGCGAGGCCGAGGTGCGTGCCCTCGGGTTCGACGACGCCTTTCTCGCCGCCTGGCGGTTCTATTTCCACTACTGCGAGGCCGGCTTCAATGCCGGGCGCGTCTCGGTGGTGCAGGTGGAGCTCGAGAGGCCGATGTGAGGCGCTCCATCGCCGGGCTGGCCGTGGTCGTCGCGTCGGTGGCCCATGCGGCGGCGCCGGCGTTGCCTGCGATGGTGGCCGAGGCGATGCCGGGGCTGGAGGCGGTGGGCAGCCACCACTTCCGCTACCTCCTCTTCCACGTCTACGACGCGACGCTCTGGGCGCCCCAGGGCCGCTGGTCCGCCGCGAGTCCGTTCGTGCTCGACATCCGGTACGCGCTCGACATCCGCGGCCGCGACCTCTCGAAGCGCAGCATCGAGGAGATGCGCAAGCTAGGGCACGACGATGCCGCGAAACTCGCGCGCTGGGCGGGCGAGATGGACCGCGTGTTCCCCGACATCAAGCCGGGCGATCGGCTGGTGGGAGTGCACGTGCCCGGGCGTGAGGCGCGTTTCTACAGCGCGCGCGGCCTCCTCGGCACGGTACCCGACGGCGAGTTCGCACGCGCCTTCTTCGACATCTGGCTCGCGGAGCGCACCAGCGAGCCGGCGATGCGGCGCGGGCTGCTCGGCACCGCCGCGCGATGATCCACGCCACGCCCGCCACTTCGCGGCTCGCGGCCTACGGCTTCCTCGGGCTGCCGCTCGCCATGGCGGCGCTGCCGATCTACGTGCACGTGCCCAAGTTCTACTCCGAGACCGTGGGCCTCTCGCTGGCGACGATCGGGGCGCTGCTGCTCGCGGCGCGCCTCCTCGATGCGCTGCAGGACCCGCTGCTCGGCTGGTGGAGCGACCGGCGCAGCCACCGCGCGGGCGGGCGCTGGACCTTCGTGGCGGTGGGCGCGGCAGGGTTGGCACTCGGGATGCTGGCGCTCTTCAATCCGCCTCGAGGCAGCGGCGCCGGTTGGCTGCTGCTCTCGCTCGCGATCGTCTACACCGCCTTCAGCCTCGCCACGATCAGCTACCAGGCGTACGGCGCCGAGATTACCGAGGTGCCGCGCGACCGGGTGCGCGTGACGGCCTGGCGCGAAGGATTCGGCCTCGCGGGCGTGGTGCTGGCGGCGCTGCTGCCGCAATGGCTCGGGCTCGACGGGTTCGCGTGGCTCTTCGCTCCGCTGGTGGTCGGGGCGGCAGTGATCGCGATCGCGGGCTCGCCGCGGGTCTTCGAGCGGCCGCGCGCGACTGGCTTCTGCGTCGCGGCGTTGTTGTCGCCACTCGCCAACCCGCGCTTCCGCTGGCTGCTCGCCGTGTTCCTGCTCTCCGGCATCGCGGCCGCGGTGCCCGCGACGCTAGTGCTCTTCTTCGTCGACGACGTGGTGCGCAGGCCCGACCTCGCCGGCGCGTTCCTCGCCGTGTACTTCGGCGCCGGCGCCCTGGGGCTGCCCGCATGGGTGTGGCTCGCTGCCCGCTGGGGCCGGGGCCTCGCATGGATCGCGGGCATGGCGCTCGCCATCGCCGCCTTCGGCTGGGCATACCTGCTCGGCCCCGGTGACACGGCGGCCTTCTTCGCCATCTGCGCACTCTCCGGTGTCGCGCTCGGAGCCGACCTGGCGCTCCCCCCCGCGATGCTCGCCGAGGCGATCGACGACGACGCGGCCCGAGGCGGCGAGCGGCGCGAGGGCGCGTACTTCGGGCTCTGGAACCTCGCCACCAAGCTGAACCTCGCGCTCGCGGCCGGCGTGGCACTGCCGGCGCTCGAGTTCCTCGGTTACCGCGCCGGCGCGCAAGGCGTCGAGACGCGGGCACTTTCGATCGTCTACGCGCTGCTGCCCTGCCTCCTCAAGGCCGGGTCAGCGGCGATCCTTTTCATCTCACCCTGGGTCCAGGAACGGGAGATTCCATGAAACACCTCGCCTTCGTTGCACTCGCGGCCCTCCTGTCGTGGGGCTGCGCCTCGCCGGAGCCGCGCGACTACGCCGCTCAACGCCCCGCGTTCGACATGAAGCGCTACTTCGACGGCCCCGTGGACGCGTGGGGTACGATCCAGGACCGCTCCGGCAAGGTGACCAAGCGCTGGAAAGTTGTGGTGGTGGGCTCGTGGATCGGCGACGAGGGCACCCTCGACGAGCGCTTCGTCGACTCCGACGGCAAGGTCGAGACGCGGGTGTGGAAGATCGTGAAGCAGGGCGATCGCTATACCGGCACCGCGGGAGACGTGATCGGCGAGGCGCGCGGCGAGGCTTCCGGCAACGCGCTGAACTGGAAGTACGTGCTCTCCGCCAAGCGCGAGAACGGCGACACCGTGAACCTCGACATGGACGACTGGATGTGGCTCATCGACGAGAAGACGCTGATGAACCGCACCACGTTCTCCAAGTTCGGCATCCGCGCGGGCGAGGTGACGTTCTTCTTCCGCAAGCGCGACTGATGGCGCTCAATCCGCCCATCACCGACTGGGCCGGGCGCCGCTGCTGGATCGTGGGCGCCAGCACCGGCATCGGCGCGGCGCTGGCCGAGGTGCTGTCGGCGACCGGCGCGCGCGTGGCGCTTTCCTCGCGGCGTGCCGTGTTGCTGGAGGGCCAGGCCGCTCGCCTCGGCGCCGAGCGCACGCTGGCCGTGCCGCTCGACATCCGCGATGCGGCAGGCGTGAAGGCGGGGGCGCAGGTGATCAAGAGCGCCTGGGGCGGCATCGACCTCGTGGTGCTGATGGCGGGCGACTACAAGCCGATGCGCGCCTGGGAGATCGACCTCGAGGCGGCGCACTCGATGATCGACACCAATCTCACCGGACCCTTCAACGTGTTGGCGGCGGTCATGCCCACGCTGGTGGCGCAAGGCTCGGGCCACCTGGTGCTGGTGTCGAGCGTGGCCGGCTTCCGCGGGCTGCCGAAGAGCCTCGTCTACGGGCCCACCAAGGCGGCGCTGATCAACCTGGCGGAGACGCTCTACCTCGACCTCGCGCCCCGCGGCATCGCCGTGAGCGTCGTGAACCCCGGCTTCGTGCGCACGCCGCTCACCGCGCAGAACGATTTCGAGATGCCCGCGCTGATCGAACCCGCCGAGGCCGCGCGCGAGATCGTCGCGGGGCTCGCGCGCGGCGACTTCGAGATGCACTTCCCGCGCCGGTTCACGCGCTGGCTCAAGCTGCTGCGCCTGCTGCCCTACCGGCTCTACTTTCCGGCGATCCGGAGGATGACGGGAACCCCATGAACGACAAAGCGCTGCGCAACGTGACCGAATTCTGGGAGCACCTCACCCTGGCGACCCTGGCCCGGTTGGAGGAGGTGTACACCCACGACGCTTACTTCGAGGACCCGTTCAACGAGGTCCAGGGCGTGGCCGAGATCCGCCGCGTCTTCGCCCACATGTTCGAGACCCTCCACGAGCCGCGCTTCACCATCCTGGAGACGATCTCCCAGGGAAGCGCCGCGATGCTGGTCTGGGATTTCGACTTCCGCATCAAATCGCACCATCCCGAGGTGAAGCTGCGAATCCACGGCGCTTCCCACCTGCGGTTCGCGCTCGACGGCCGCGTCTCCTATCACCGCGACTATTGGGATGCCGCGAACGAGCTGTATTCGGGATTGCCGGTCATCGGAGTCCTGATGCGCTACCTCAGGAAGCGGATGAAGGCTCCCTAGCAAGGGTTGGTGACGTGCTGGAGCCGGGACTAAGGCGGCGCTTCCCGATGCACGACCGATCCTGACGTTGGTTGCGGGGTAGCGCAGCGCGGCATCCATTGATAGAGGGGGCGGCTCCAGATACGGCAACTCACCTGCCCCCGAGACGAAACCCTTGCGGTCCGGGTCGAGGCCCGCGTTCTAACTCGCCGCAAGATCGACGGTGCGCGAAGAATTCGAGCGTAATGGGTGGAAGCGAGCCCTTCTCCCCTCCGCCCATGCGTATCGCGGCGTCTCGGCCCGGACCGCGGGTTCCGTCTCGGGGGCTCTAGGCTTGACCCTGACCCTCTCCCCGGCCCTCTCCCAGGGGAGAGGGAGATTCTTCGTGACCCACGGTAGGCTTCTTGCGCCACAGCCGCTTCAACAACCCCTCCGCATCGTCGACGTAGGTGTAAACAGCCGGCACCACCACCAGCGACAGCACGGTCGAGGTCACGAGTCCACCGATCACGGCAATCGCCATCGGGGACCGGAAGCTCGGATCCGCGCCGAAGCCCATCGCGATCGGGAGCATGCCGAAACCCATCGCGAGCGTGGTCATGATGATCGGCCGCGCCCGTTTGTGGCACGCGTCGACGATCGCGTCGATTCGCGACAACCCGTGGTCGCGCCGCGCGACGATGGCGTACTCCACCAGCAGGATCGAGTTCTTGGTGCAGATCCCCATCAGCATCAGCAGCCCGATCAGCGACGGCATCGAGAAGCTCTTGTGCGTGACGAGGAGCAGCACGAAGGCCCCGCCAATGGACAGCGGCAGCGCTGCCAGGATCGTGATCGGCTGCAGGAAGTCGCGGAACAGCAGCACCAGCACGAGGTAGATGCACAGGAGACCGATCCCCATGGCGAGGGCGAAGCTGGCGAAGAGCTCCTCCATCATCTGCGCGTCGCCCAGCTCGGCGATGCGCACGCCTGGCGGCAGGTTGTTCACCGCGGGAAGCTTCATCGCCTCGGTGTGGACCTGGCCCAACTCGCGCTCGCCCAGCTCCACGTCGAAGGTCACCTGGCGCGAGCGGTCGAGGCGGTCGATCTGCGCCGGGCCGCTGTCCACGGTGATCTCCGCCAGGGTGGCCAGCATCACGCTGCCGTTGCGCGCCGGGATGCGCAGCCGGCCGATGGAGGCCAGGTCGTCGCGCGAGCCCTCGGGCAGTTTCACGCGGATCGGGACCTGGCGCTCCGAGAGGTTCAGCTTCGGCAGGTTCTGGTCGTAGTCGCCCGCTGTCGCTACCCGTACCGTCTCGCCGATGGCGTCGGCCGAGACGCCCAGCTCCGCCGCCCGGGCGAAGTCGGGCCGCACGATGATCTCGGGACGTACCAGGCTGGCGCTCGAGGTCACGTTGCCAACGTTCTGCAGCGTGCGTAGATCCCGCTCCACGGCGCGTGCGGCGGTGAGAAGCGCCGCGGGATCGTCGCTCTGCAGCACCAACTGCATCTTGGCGCCGCTGTCCTGGGGGCCCACGGTGATGCGCACGCCCGGCTGCGTCGAGAGCTTGG
Organism: Burkholderiales bacterium; assembly: GCA_038318025.1. Taxonomy (GTDB): domain Bacteria; phylum Pseudomonadota; class Gammaproteobacteria; order Burkholderiales; family Usitatibacteraceae; genus Usitatibacter. The sequence goes on from JBBQBW010000045.1 coordinate 7,620, forward strand.
CGCGCAGCTCCGTCTCCACCTCCTGCTGCGTGCGGCTGCGTTCGCCGCGCTTCACCATGATCACGGTGAGCGCCGCCTTGCGCGCCTCGGCCGCGGCGCCCACGGCGAAGACGTCGCCCGCGACCCCGCCGCCCACGGAGCTGAACACGGTCTTCACGTCCTTCACTTCCATCAACGTCTCGCGCGCCCGCTCGGCCGCGGCGTGGGTCTCCGTGAGGGTGCTTCCGGGGGCAAGCTCCACGTTCACCAGAGTCTGCGCGCGGTCTGCCGGCGGGACGAAGCCCGTGGGCAGCAGTGGAATCAGCGCGAGCGAGCCGATGAAGAACAACCCCGAGAGGATCGCGGTGATGAGCCGGTGCTTCACGCACCACCGCACCATCCGCAGGTAATGGCTCATGACCCAGCCGTCCTCGTGCTCGTGTTCTCCCTTGTTGCGCATGATGTAGGCCGCCATCATCGGCGTGAGCATCCGCGCCACCACCAGGGAGGCGAAGATCGCGAACACCGCGGTCCAGCCGAACTGCTTGAAGAACTTGCCGGGGATGCCGGCCATGAAGGCGGTGGGGAGGAACACCGCGATCAGCGCGAAGGTGGTGGCGATGACGGCGAGCCCGATCTCGTCGGCCGCCTCCATCGCCGCCTGGTAGGGCGTCTTGCCCATGCGCATGTGGCGCGAGATGTTCTCGATCTCGACGATGGCGTCGTCCACCAGGACCCCCACCACCAGTGCGAGGGAGAGCAGCGTCACGGTGTTGAGCGTGAAGCCGAACCAGTACATGCCCAGGAAGGTGGGAATGATGGAAAGCGGCAGCGCCGAAGCTGCCACGAGAGTGGCTCGCCAGTCGCGCAGGAAGAGCCACACCACGATCACCGCGAGAATCGCGCCTTCGATCAGCAGTTCCATCGAGCCCTCGAAGTTCTCCTTCACCGGCCAGACGTTGTCGATGGCCTCGACGATCTCGACGTCGGGGTGGGCCTTGCGCAGATCTTCGATGGCCGCGCGCACGCTCTTCGCCACCGCGATCTCGGAAGCGCCCTTGGTGCGGCTCACCTCGAAGGCCACGACCTGCTTGCCGTCGAGGAGCGCCGTGGAGCGCCGCTCGGCAATGGTGTCGGAAACGCGCGCCACCTGGTCGAGGCGCACGTGGCGCCCCTCGCCGATCGGCAGTTCCACGGTGGCCAGTTCCGCGACGGTGCGGACGGTGGCGATGGTGCGCACCGCCTGCTCCGCCCCGCCCACATCCCCGCGGCCTCCGGGGACCTCCTGCTGCACGCGGCGCAACGAGCGCGAGAGGTCCGCGGCGGTGACGCCCAGGGAGGCCATGCGCTCGGGGTCGAGCTCCACGCGGACCTCGCGCGTCACGCCGCCCACGCGCGCCACCTTTCCCACGCCTGAAGCCGAGAGCACGCGCTTGGCCGCGGTGTTGTCGACGAACCACGAGAGCGACTCCTCGTCGCGCTTGGCCGAGGCCACGGTGTAGGTGAGGATCGGGCGCCCGGAGGTAGTCGCCTTCGAGACCACCGGATCGCGCATTTCCGCCGGCAGGTCGGCGCGCACGGTGGAGACGGCGTCGCGCACCTCGTTGGTGGCTTCGGCGGCGTTCTTCTCGAGGTTGAACTCGACGGTCATGTTGACCACGCCGTCGAGCACGTTGGTGTAGATGTGGCGCACGCCCTGCACCGGCGCCACGGCATTCTCGATCTTGCGCGCGACCTCGGTTTCAAGCTGCGCCGGCGCCGCCCCCGGCAGGTTCGCGGTGACGGTCACGAACGGCAGCTCGATGTCGGGGAAGTCCTGCACCCCGTTCAGCTTGAAGCCCGCGAGCCCCGCGAAAGTGAGGAGGATGAAGAAGACGATCGCGGGGATCGGGTTGCGGATCGCCCAGGAGGAGACGTTGATGGCCACTATTTCTTACCCTCACCCCGGCCCTCTCCCAGGGGAGAGGGAGCAGTCTTCGCGGGTGCCGCCTTTGCTCCCTCTGCCTTGGGAGAGGGCTGGGGTGAGGGTGCCACCGCCACAAGATCGCCGTCGTTGAGGAACCCCGCCCCCTGCGCCACCACCGGCAGGTCCGCGGGCAGCCCCTCCAGCACCTCCACGCGATCGCCATAGCGTCGTCCCACTTTCACCTTGCGTTGCGCCACGCGATTGTCGTTCGCCACGGTGAATACATAGGAGAAGCCGTCGCGCACCACCACCGCCTGCTGCGGCACGGTGATGGCACCGGAGCGGCCGAGGTCGAACTCGCCGCGCGCGAACATCCCGGCCCGCGCGTCGCTGCGGCCGACGAGATCCACGTACACCAGCGCGTTGCGGGTTTGCGGATCGATGGTGGGGGCGAGCGTGCGAACCTTGCCGGTAGCGGTGCCGCCGCCCGGCAGCGTCATCGTGACGCGCTGGCCCGGCTTTACCCGCGAGAGGTCGGCGGCGGTGACTTCAGCGCGCCATTCGAGGCGGCTGTCGCGGATCAGGCGGAAGAGCTCCTGTCCCGGTTGCGCCACGGCGCCCACC
>JBBQBW010000046.1:0-10048 GCA_038318025.1 Burkholderiales bacterium
GGCCGGGGGGCAGACCATGTCCGAGGCCGTTTTCGTCACCGGGCTCACGCGCGTCCTCTCCGTCTCCCTTGGCGAGCCGGTGGGGGTCGGCGCGTGGGGCTTGCGCTTCTACCTCAAGCCCTTCGTCGCCTGGATCTGGGGCGGGTGCATCTTCATGGCCCTCGGCGGATTCGCTGCACTCTGCGACCGGCGCTATCGCGGGCGGCGCGAGGCCACCGCGCCCGAGGCCGCCTCGGGCGCGCGCGCGTGAAAGTGCTGCGCTTCGCGATCCCGCTGGCGCTCGTCCTCGCGCTCGCGGGCTTCTTCGCCGTGGGCCTGATGCGCGACCCGCGCGAGGTGCCCTCCCCCTTCATCGGCAAGCCCGCGCCAGACTTCCGCCTCGAGCAGTTGCACGCCGCCAATGCCGCCTTCACGCCGGCGGACATGAAGGGTCGGGTGTGGCTGCTGAACGTGTGGGCCTCGTGGTGCGTCTCGTGCCGCGTCGAGCACCCGCTGCTGGTCGAGCTCGCGCGGCAGAAGGTGGTGCCGATCGTGGGGCTCAACTACAAGGACAAACGCGAGGACGGCATCGCGTGGCTCGCGAAGTTCGGCAACCCCTATGCGCTCTCCGCGTACGACCTGGAGGGCAAGGTGGGCATCGACTACGGCGTCTACGGCGTGCCCGAGACCTTCGTGATCGACAAGCAGGGGGTCATCCGCCACAAGCAGATCGGGCCCATCACGCCCGAGTCGCTGGAGAAGACGATACTTCCGCTCATCAGGAAGCTGTCGTGAGGATTTGGATGGGGGATTCACCACGGGGGACACGGAGGCCCACGGAGGTTGCACGGGGGAAAACACAGGGATGTGAATTCGACGTTGCTCGCCACCACCATGGAATCATGACCATACCCCGACCTTTCCTCCGTGCACCTCCGTGGGCCTGCGTGTCCGTGGTGAAAGCAATGCTTGCCGTCCTCGCGCTGCTCGCCGCAGCCACTTTCGCCACCGCGCAATCCACCGAAGTCCCCAACCCCGACCCGAAGACCGAAACCCGCCTGAAGGGCCTAGCCGAGGAGCTGCGCTGCCTGGTCTGCCAGAACCAGACCATCGCCGACTCGAGCGCGCCGCTCGCCGTGGACCTGCGCAGCCAGATCCGCACCCAGATCGGCCAAGGGAAGAGCGACGACCAGATCCGCGGCTACATGGTGGAGCGCTATGGCGACTTCGTCCTCTACCGGCCGCCGTTCAGGGCCGCGACGCTGCTGCTGTGGCTGGGGCCGTTCGTCCTGGTGATCGGGGCGCTGGCCGCCTTCGCCTACCTGATACGAAAAGGCCGCCCGGAAGGGCCGGAAGGGGCGGCGTCGAAGGTGGCGGCGAAGCGCCGCGAGGAGCTGGAGAAGCTGCTGCGGGACTAGGGAAGCTCGGGAACTAGGCGGGGACCCCGGACTTGGCGCGACGCGCCGCCGGGGCCAGGGACTCGATGAAGCCCAACTCGCGCGACACATCGCGCGCCGCCGCCATGGCGAGGTGCGCGAGCTCGTCGCGCCGGGCGCCCAGGATGTTCGCCTCGGCACCCCAGATGCCGATGGAGGCCACGACACCCCCGGTGCGATCGCGCACCGGCACCGCGATGCCGCACACGCCCTCGCGATACTCGCCACGGTTGATCGAGTAGCCGCGCTCGCGGGTCTGCTCGAGGTCGGCCTCGAGGTCCTTGCGCTTGGTGAGGGTGGTGGCCGTGAAGCGCTTGCTCTGGGTCATCGCGACATCGAGCGCCGCGGGGACCGACCAGGCGAGGATCGCCTTGCCGGTGGACGTCGCGGTGGCGGGAAGTCGGGAACCGATGCTGGTGATGGCCTTCAGCGCCTGGGCGCTGTCCACCTTGTCGACGTAGACGGTGAAGCCGGCGTCGAACACCGCGAGCTGCACCGATTCGTGCGCCTCCTCGGCCAGGCGCCGCAGGCGCGGGGCGGCGGCGGAAACCAGGTCCACGTCGCGGACCAGCTGCGAGCCCATCTCCCAGAGCTTGAGCGTCGGGGAGTAGAGCGTCGTCACCGGGTCCTTCTTGACGTAGCCCAGGATCGAGAGGCTCGAGAGGAGGCGATAAACGTTGGGCTTGGTGAGCCCGAGCTCCCGCGAGAGCTCAGTAAGCCGTCGCGGTTGTCCGGAGCGGACCAGCGCCTCAAGGAGATTCAGGGCCTTCTGAACCGTCTGTTCCATTCGGTTCCAGCCTTGCTTTTTTGGTATTCGATCCGCTGATCCTAGCACCAGCGCGGGAAAGCAACAATTACATCATGACGGGCCGGTCGGGAAGCTCGTTGGAGCCGGCACCAGTGGCGGGGAAGTGCCGCTCGAGGATTTCCGATACCGCGGCCACGCCGGCGACCGCACCCTCCTCGAACCGTCCCTCGTGGAGGTGGGCGTCCATCCGGTCGCAGATGGCGCGCCACTCGTCGGCGGAGATGGCGGCAAAGCCGCGGTCGGCCACGATCTCCACGCGCCGGTCGGCGAGCAGCACGTACACCAGCACGCCGTTGTTCTCCTCGGTGTTCCAGACGCCCTGCGCGGCGAATGCCTCGCGCGCCCGGTCACGGGAGGAAACGCCCGCCCAGAGCTGTGCCGTGGAGAGCTCCGACTCCACGACGAACGCCACCTCGCCGCGATGGCGCCGCTCGTGCTCGGCGATGTTGCGCTGGATCGCGTCCAGCACCGCGGGCGGGAAGGCGCGCCCCGCTTTGAGGGGGTTCATCAGGACGTGACGCCAGAAGCGCGGGAAATCCATCACCACCTCCCCGAGGCGCCGCCGCCGTCGAATCCGCCGCCGCCGCCGCCGAATCCACCCCCGCCGCCGCCGAATCCCCCGCCGCCGCCGAATCCACCGGGGATGAAGACCGGCCCGCGCCCGCCCCGGCCGGCGGAGCGACCGATGCCCGCGCCGCCGATCACGGTGAATACGAAGGCCACGACGGCGCCGAGGAGTCCCAGCGCCAGGCTACCGAAAATCAGCCACGCGGCGAACCCGGTGAGGCCGGAGGTGGCTGTGGCGCCGAAGAAACGCCCGAACATCGAGCGCAGCACCGAGCCCAGCACCGGCACCGCGAAGAAGGCGAGGATCAGGAGGTCGGGGATCGAGCCGAAACCGCTGATGCCACCCCCCTTGGGCGGCGCCTTGGGCGACGGCAGCGCCAGGTTCTCGCCCTCGATCGACTTGAAGATCGCGTCCACGCCCACGTTGATGCCGCCCGCGAAGTCGCCAGTACGGAACCGGGGCGTCACCAGGTCGGCGACGATGCGCTTGGACAATGCATCGGTGAGCGTGCCCTGGACCCCGCGCCCGGTGTGGATGCGCAGCTTCCGGTCCTGGCTTGCGACCACGAACAGCACGCCGTCGTCCACGCCCTTGCGCCCGAGCTTCCACTGGTCGGTCACGCGCCCGGCGAACTCCTCGATGGTCTCGAAACCCAGCGTGGGCACCGTGAGCACCACGACCTGCGACCCGCGCGCGCGCTCGAACGCCTCGAGCTTGGCCTCGAGCGACTGGCGCTCCTCCGGCTTCAGCAGGTTGGCGCCGTCGGAGACACGCGCCACCGGGGGAATCGGGATCGCGTCGGGCGCCTTGGGGGCCTGGGCCCACGCGGCAGCGGCGAGAAGGAACGCGCCCGCCCCCGCGAGGAGGCGGACGTAGGCGCGCTTCATGCGTTACTTCGCGGGGGCCGGGGCGGGAGCTACCGGCGCCGACGGGGCGGGTGCCGCCTTGGGCGTAAAGTCCACCTTCGGCGGCCGCGCGATCTCCTTCTCGTTCTCGACCTCGAAGCTCGCCTTGGGCTTGTGACCGAACACCTTGGCGGTGAGGTTGGTCGGGAACTGCCGCACCAGGGAGTTGAATTCCTGCACCGCGGCGATGAAGCGGTTGCGCGCCGTGGCGATGCGGTTTTCCGTGCCCTCGAGCTGCGCCTGCAGGTCGCGGAAGTTGGCGTCGCTCTTCAGCTGCGGATAGGCCTCGACCACCACCAGCAGCCGCGACAGCGCGCTGGTGAGCTCGCCCTGGGCCTGCTGGAACTTCTTCATCGCCTCGGGGTTCTCGAGGGCCTCGGGCGTGACCTGCGTCGAGCCCACGCGCGCGCGCGCGTTGGTGACGCCGAGGAGCACGTCCTTCTCCTGGGCGGCGTAGCCCTGGACGGTGGCCACTAGGTTGGGAATGAGGTCGGCACGCCGCTGGTATTGGTTCAACACCTCGGACCAGGCGGCCTTCACCTGCTCGTCCTTGGTCTGGATCTCGTTGTAACCGCAGCCGGAAAGCGTGAGCGCCGCGAGCATCAGCGGAAGCGCCCACAGGAACTTGCGCATTGTCATTATCTCCTGAGGTGGGTGACGGGTCGCCCCCGTCAGATGCCGGCGGTCGCCGGGAGTTTCAAGGTTCCGCCAGGCTGCGGCGGGCAAATACGAGGTCTTCCCAGGCTTTCGCCTTGTCGAGCGGGCTCTGCAGCAGCTCCCCGGGGTGGAACGTGGCGACCGCGGGAACGTCCTGGCAGCGATGCAACTGCCCGCGCAGGCTGGCGAGGGTCCCGTCGCTGCCCAGGAGGCGCGCCGCAGCGGCCTGTCCCAGGGCCACGACCAGCGCCGGGCGCACTCGCACGATCGCGCCGTCGGCGTCGATCTCCGGGCCGCGGCCGCGCCCGATGGCAGCCAGCATGGCGTCGAAGAGCTTGCCCGCAGTCCCCTCGAAGGGCTCGCCCTCTCCCGCCCCGGCGACGAAAAGCCAGGGGGACAGCGCCGCGGCAGGTGCCCCGCGGCGAGCGCGTGGCTCGGCGACCTGGACCCTCAGGCCGCTCCAGTCCGCCTCCACCGGGCGCCGCGCAGGCGCGCCCCGCCCATAGAGGCGCGCCACCGCGAGCAGCTCGAGCTCCCGTAGGGCGCGTGCATCCATCACAGCGTGCGTCCCAGGAACAGCGCGTCTTCGCGCCCGGCGACCGCGGGGTAGTAGCTGGGCCGGATCGCGATCTGCTGGAAGCCCGCGGTGCGGTAGAGGTGGCGCGCGGCGAGGTTCGAGGGCCGCACCTCGAGATACACGATCTGCGCGCCGGCCAGGCGCGCCTCGGCCACCATGTGCTCGAGGAAGCCGCGGCCGATTCCCTGGTTGTGCCATTCACCGGCGATGGCGATGTTGAGCAGGTGCGCCTCGTCCACCGCGACCATCAGCACCGCGTAGCCGATGACCGCCTCGCCATGGGCCACGGTCCAGCAGTCGTAGCCGGCGGTGAGGGAATCGCGGAAGTTGCCCAGGCTCCACGGGAACGCGTAGAGCGATTTCTCCAGCCGCGCGATCTCGGGAAGGTCGTCCATGCGCATGCGGCGGAACTGCAGCTGCGGAAGCGGGACCGCGCTCATGGCTCGGTGCGCCTTTCCTGGGTGGTGAGGGCCACCTTGTCGCGCAAGTATAGGGGGGCCGCCTGCTCGGCGGGAATGCCGCCGCCGCGCCCGAAGCGGCGCACCGCGATGCGCGCGATCGATCCGGCCCGCGGCAGCTCGCCCTCCAGACGCATGTCCACCGAAGCGCGGTAGCCCTCCGAGAGCCACGACAGCCGGTCGAACCCGCTGCCGGTAGCGGTCCAGCTGCGCGCGGGCAACGGCGGTAGCGATTGCGAATCGACCAACCGCGGCTCGATCACCGTGTCCCAATCGTCGCCGTTGCGCGCATAGGCCGCGAGGTACGCCTCGTTCATGCGGGCGTCGAGGGCGGCTACCACCCGGGTCTGCTTCGACTGCTCTGCCAGGGCGAGGAGGGAGGGCACCGCGACCACCGGGCGCTTCGCCGCGAAGGCGAGGCCCTGCACGATGCCGCAGGCGATGCGGATGCCGGTGAAGGAGCCCGGTCCCTGCCCGAAGGCGAAGGCGTCCATCTGCCGGGCGTCCAGCCGCGCGCGCTCCAGCAGGCGGCGCACCATCGGCACCAGCATTTCGGAATGGCGGTTCTCGGCCAACGCCTCCTCTACGAAGAGGTCGGGGCCCCGGAGGAGGGCCACGGAGCAGAGCTCCGACGAGGTTTCAACGGCGAGGAGATTCAAGCGCCAATTATAGCGTCAAGCTCCAGGCGCAACAAAGCCTCGCTAAACAGCAATTTGCGAGGCTTTATTGAGGTACTACTTTAATTACTGCGATTACTTCGGGCCGTGGTCATGGCCGTGGCCGCGACGGCCGGCACGTGCCTCTTCCTGGGTGAGGAAGCCGTCGCCATTCGCGTCCAGCGTCTGGAAGCGTTCGGTGGCCTTGGCGATGAACTCCTGCTGCGACACCTTGCCGTCGGCGTTCGCGTCGGCGTTCTTGAACATGCCGCCGCGGTGGCCCTTGCCGTGGGCGGCGTGGGCCGCGCGCAGCTCGTCGGCCGAGACCTGGCCGTCCTTGTTGGTGTCGATGGCGTCGAAGTGCGCGGCCAGCTTCGGCAGCGCCGCGGCTTCGGTGCGGCTGATGAGGCCATCGGCGTTGGTGTCGGCGGCGCGAAGGCGCTCGGCCATGCGGCCGGGGCCCTGGCCATCGGCAGCGGAGGCGACGGTGACGGTGGCGCCAACGGCGAGCGCGGCGAGGATTGCGGCGTATTTCATGGACTGCTCCTTAGGAGGGTGAGTTCGCATTGGGGATGTCCCGCAGCGTACGTCGAATAACGCCGCGCGAGTCGCGGGGACGACCGCGGAGAGGTAACGGGTTGTAAGCGCCGCGGCGCCCGGTGCCCCGCTGTTAACATCTCCTTACATGTCCCCGACGCCCTTGCGCGTGCGTTGCGCGCGGGGGCCCGTACGATCCTTCCATGCAACCCCTTCCCCGCCAGAAAATCCTCCTGGTCGACGACGACCTGAGGCTGCGCGACCTGCTGAAGCGCTACCTCACCGAGCAGGGCTTCGCCGTGGAGACCGTGCCCGACGCCGCCGCGATGGACCGCAGCCTCACGCGCGTGCGCCACGACCTGCTGGTGCTCGACCTGATGCTGCCGGGCGAGGACGGGCTCGCGATCTGCCGGCGCCTGCGCTCCACCGGCAACGAGGTGCCGGTGATCATGCTCACCGCCAAGGGCGACGATGTGGACCGCATCGTGGGCCTGGAGATGGGCGCCGACGACTACATCGCCAAGCCGTTCAACCCGCGCGAGCTGGTGGCCCGCATCCAGGCGGTGCTGCGCCGCCAGGCCAAGGCGGCCACGCCCGGGGCACCCTCCACCGAGGTGAAGGTGGTCGAGTTCGGCCCCTTCGCGCTGCACCTGGCGACGCGCTCGCTCACGAAGGGCGGCGAAAACGTGCCGCTCACCACCGGCGAGTTCTCACTGCTGAAGGCGCTGGCCCAGCACCCGCGCGAGCCGATGTCGCGCGACAAGCTGATGGAGCTCGCCCGCGGGCGCGAGCACGAGAGCTTCGACCGCTCCATCGACGTGCAGGTCTCGCGCCTGAGGAAGCTCCTGGGAGAGGATCCGCAGAGCCCGCGCTTCATCCAGACGGTGTGGGGCTTCGGCTACGTCTTCGTGCCGGACGGGGCGCCCGCGCGGTGAGGATCTTCCCCGGCTCGCTGCTGTGGCGAACGCTGGTGGTGCTGGTGGCGGCACTGGTGCTCTCCCAGGTCGCCGCGTGGTACCTGCTGGAGGAATTCGTGAACCGCCCACGGATGCAGGCTGCTGTGGGCCAGGTGGTGAGCCACCTGAAAACCGTGAACGCGGCGCTGTCGACTCTGCCTCCCGCGGAGCGCGACACCTTCATCGCCCGCGTGGCCGAGACCGACGGCATCCGCATCGTCGCGGCGCCGCGCGGCGAGCGCCTCGAGCCCGCCGGCGACCGCCCGGCGCTGCGCCTTTTCCGTGCGCGCATCCGTGAGTTGTTCGGCCCCGAGGCCGATGTCTACGTGCGGCGCCCTCGCGGCCGTCCCCCCGCCACGGACGGCGAACCGGTGCGGGGCCGGGTGCTGTGGGTGCGCATGCCCGCCGAGGGACAGCCGGTGCTGGTGGGATTTCCGCGCACGCGGATCGAACGCGACCTCTCCACCGCGTTCATCAGCTGGACCTTGGTGGCGGTCTCCATCGCCATCCTCGCCACGTTCTTCCTCATGTGGCGCCTCAATCGCCCCCTCGACCAGCTGGCGCGCGCCGCGGCCGTGGTCGGCAAGGGCGAGGATCCGGCGCCGGTGGCCGAGACCGGGCCCACGGAGATCCGCTCGGTGGCGCGCGCGTTCAACCAGATGGCCCACGACCTCGGCAAGAGCCAGCGCGAGCGCGCCACCTTCCTCGCCGGCATCTCCCACGACCTGCGCACGCCGCTCGCGCGCCTGCGCCTGGACGTCGAGATGCTGGGCGATCGCGTCGAGCCCGGCACCCAGCGCGGCATGGTGCAGGACCTCGAGGACATGAACGCGATCATCGACCAGTTCATCGACTTCATGCGCAGCGAGGCGGCGGAACCCCATTCGCTGGTGAGCCTGCCGGAGCTGGCACGCGCCTGCGCCGAGGGCGCAGCGCGCCTGGGCGCCAACGTCACCTGCGAGCTCGAGGATGTGCCCGGGCTCATGCTGCGGCCGCTCGCGATGCGCCGCCTCATCGACAACCTGATCACCAACGCGGCGCGCCACGCCGGCGGCGCGATCGTGGTGAAGACCGGAGTGCGCGACTCGAAGGCGGTGCTGGCGGTGCTCGACCGCGGGCCCGGCATCCCCGCCGCGATGGTCGAGCACCTGAAGCAGCCGTTCACCCGGCGCGACGAGGCGCGCAGCGGCTCCTCCGGCGCGGGGCTGGGCCTCGCCATCGCCGCGCGCGTCGCGGCGCTGCACCACGGCGCGCTCGAGTTGCTGCCGCGCGAGGGCGGCGGGCTCGAAGCGCGGCTCACGCTGCCGCTGTCGGCGTAACCAGATGGCGCGGGTCGTCCTCGCCTGCTGGGGCTCCCATGGCGACCTCTTTCCCTACCTCGGCATCGGGCGCGAGCTGCAGCGCCGGGGCCACGAGGCCGTCGTCGCTACCTGCGAGCGCTATCGCCCCGAGGTCGAGGCGGCGGGCCTCGCCCATCACGCAGTGCGCCCCGACCAGGATCCCGGCGACATGGCGCTTCTGGTCCGGGCGCTCCACCCGCGGTTCGGCGCGCGAGTCCTGCTGCGCGAGATCCTCGCTCCCCACGTGGAAGCAAGCCTCGCTGACACGCAGCCGGTAGTCGCGTCGGCCGACCTGGTGGTGGCCCACCCGCTCGCCTTCGCCGCCCCGATGGCGGCGCAGCTTCGCGGCATCCCGTGGGTAGGAACCGTCCTCGCCCCGGCCTCGATCCTCTCCGCCTTCGATCCTCCGCAGCTTCCCACCCGCGCGCTGTCGGCCGTGGTGCGCGGCCTCGGCCCGCCGGGCGCGCGCCTGCTGTTTCGCATCCTGCGCGGCGTGAGCCGGGGCTGGGTGCGGCCGGTGGCGGAGCTGCGACAGCGCCTCGGCCTGCCTGTCCTCGACCACGTGGTCTTCGACGGGCAGTTCTCACCCTACGGAACCCTGGCGCTCTTTCCGAAACTGCTCGCCGCCCCCCAGGCGGACTGGCCGGCCGGCATCGAGCGCACCGGGGCGATCGACTACAACGGCGCCGCGCCGCTTCCGGACGCGGTCGCGCGATTCCTCGATGCCGGGCCGGCGCCCGTGGTGTTCACCCTGGGAAGCACGGCGGTGCACGTGGCCGGGCGTTTCTTCGCGGAAAGCGCCGCCGCGGCGACGCAATTGGGGTTGCGCGCCCTCCTACTGGTGGGCCGGGACCTGGCAGCGCCCCCCGGCCTTGCGCCGACCCACCTGGCGACCGGGTTCGCGCCGCACCGGGACGTGTTTCCGCGGGCCGCCGCGATCGTCCATCCCGCTGGCATCGGCACCACCACCCAGGCGCTGCGCTCCGGACGCCCCCAACTCATAGTCCCTTTTGCCTATGACCAGCCGGATAACGCCGCGCGTGTCAGCCGAGTGGGGGCGGCATGCGTTTGTCCACCCAGGCGCTATGTCGCCGACCGGGTGGCGCATGCCCTGAACCGGCTGCTCCACCAGGCGTCCTACCAGCAGGCGGCCATCGCGGCGGCGCGCGCC